>NZ_QULH01000006.1:0-155642 GCF_003481635.1 Clostridium sp. OM05-6BH
AAAGCAGTCACCCAATAAGGCAATAAAGCAAGCTGAAATCACCAAAATCATCAAACCAGTCAATTGTGAAATATGGAAGGAGTAGATTTATGAAGGGATTAAAGAGTATGTTACTAAAGGAACAACAGTATTTGGAAACTATTTGTAGTAAGGCGGAAGAAGAATTGAAGTCGTCCCCGGATGGATGCTTGCGTGTATCAAAAGATAAGCATAAAATTCGATATTATCATTGCACGACAAATCGTAACGGGACTTATATTTCAAGCAATGACATGGAGTTAGTAAGACAACTTGCCCAAAAGAAATATAATCAATCAATCTTGAAGAAAGCTGAAATAAGACTTAAACAGGTTAAGAAGATCACGCGAGATTATTCTGATGATGAAATTGAGCAAATTTACGACAAATTACATAAGGAAAGACAATTGCTAGTGATGCCCATTGAGCCAACATGGGAGCAGAAGTTGGCACAGTGGGATGGAGAAACATATCAAGGAAAAGAATTTTATGAGGGAACGGCAGTAATTATTACAGAAAAAGGGGAGCGAGTCAGATCAAAATCGGAGAAAATTCTTGCAGATTATTTTTATCGAAACAATATTATATATAAATATGAAAAACCATTATTTCTGAAAGGATATGGTACGGTATATCCGGATTTTACTTTTTTATCAAGGAAAACAGGGGAGGAAATTTATTGGGAACATGAAGGTATGATGGATAAATCAGATTATGCTAAGACAGCAGTAAAAAAGTTAGAGTCGTATCAAAAAAACGGTATCTATTTAGGGGAACGTCTAATAGCAACCTTTGAGACAGAACAGACATTGTTAAATTCCCAAATTATAGAACAACTAGTACAAAAATATTTGTTATAAAGTGGTATGAGATCTGTAATTGAAATATCTTTCTTACTTCTTTCTATTTGATAAGATTGATTTTGTAAAAAAAGGGATCAGCCGCCATTTAGCAAAGATTTTTGAATCCGGTGAGCTGGATGAGGAAATGATTGTTGCAAAAATTGCAATAACCACTCAGCACGGAGCAATGCAGGATAAAACAGCTTTTGGAAAAGACTATTTTCGTGAATTGCTGGAAAGAGTTCGTTCCATCCGTGCCAGCGAACGTAGAATACAGCAACAGATAACTGATATATTTGCCGGGTGCAGCATTGATTATGATAGAGATTCCGATACCGCATATCATTTTTATGCCACCATACAGAATAAATTCCACTATGCCATTACCGGTAAAACAGCGGCTGAAATCGTCTATAATCAAGCTGACCACAACTCGGAAAATATGGGCTTGACCACATGGAAAAATGCTCCCGATGGTCGTATTCTCAAATCTGATACACCGATTGCAAAAAAAACTATTTGGACGAAAAACAGATTCGTCAATTGGAACGTACTATTACAGGGTATTTTGATTACATAGAGGATTTGATTGAACGTGAAAACGTCTTTACAATGGAGGAATATACAGACGAGAGAGTATTGCTTGAAATGTAAAGTGCAAGCAATCTCCAAAACCCCATAGGTACGTTATCATCAAAGTATCCGTTCACAATGCCGGAAGCGAAGAGAGGGGCTTTCTGAGCACACCACACAATGCCGGAAGCGAAGAGAGGGGCTTTCTGAGCACACCACACAATGCCGGAAGCGAAGAGAGGGGCTTTCTGAGCACACCACACAATGCCGGAAGCGAAGAGAGGGGCTTTCTGAGCACACCACACAATGCCGGAAGCAAAGAGAGGGGCTTTCTGAGCACACCACACAATGCGGTTAAAACGGATTTCCCAATCCTCCTGTGTTGCAGGAGCAGGAATGGAGTGGATCTTGCGAAGAATACGTCCCGCTTCCAAGACATATACATACTGCTCGGTATCGGAATAGCCCGACATGATCTGTTCAGCATCTTCGCCGTCGATCCAACTTTGGATGGAATAGGATGCATCTTTAAGGCGGCTTATTTCATTAAATATATTGTTGCAAATGAAATTTTAATAGCTTGATCATCGAATGAATTAAAAATGAAAAGCGTTGATCCACTCGTTCATCAGAGAATCCATTCTTTTTTTGCCCTTTGCAATTTGATTTTTATCCATGCCATTGATGTTCCAAACCATGTACAGATCATACAAAGCACCATCATGGAAAAGATAAGCACATTTGTTATAATAAGGGAACTTACCGTTTAGGTTGCTGCTATCGACAATCAGCCATTCATCACCCTGCTTTGATTTTAATCTGGTCTGCTTCGTTTTGGCAGTTACATCATCTGATATAGTTCCCATTTGCCCTGGGGTTGCATTTCCACCTTTGAAATATAGTTCTTTATTTTCTTGGAGACGAATGTGGTCAATTTCGTACGAGGTTTCGATGCGAAGAGAATCTAAAGTGTAGTCGTTTTCTCCTATAGTTGCTTCTAATGTGAGCGTGACTTTGTCATTGGGGCGATATTTCCAGTTGGCGGCTACCCATTTATTATATCCGGAAAAATCGATGGCATCTTCGGTAGATGAAAAAGTTTGTTCATAATAACCCGGCATTGCACCGGAATCCGGTATTTCCTCGGTCAAGTTATCTTGCTGATATTTTTCAACAAGAGCCTTTTTCATGCTGTCAAAACTGCCTTGAAGGGAATTTGGGTCTACTTCCTGTGCTTTCCAATTTATAGTGTATTCTGATTTTCCGTAATTAGAATGATGCTTACTCATCCACATTCCATATTTCCGTGTTGCATATGCGGTAGAACCCATAGCCAATAGAATGACAAGGATAACTGCAGCAACTTTGGGAAATTGATGCTTCGATTTCCTTTTAGAAGTACACTCTTCCCATGATTCTAATAAAAAACGGTCTTCTATGTTGGCAAGACATTCCAAATATATCTTATCACTCACAAGCTCTTTTTCCTTGCGAATTTGGTTATCTCTCGCAAGTTTCTTCTCTTTACAAAGTTGGTTATCTCTCGCAAGCTTCTTCTCTTTACAAAGTTGGTTATCACTCACAAGCTCCTTCTTCTCAAAATAGTTTTTATTCTTCATAGGCGATATCTCCCTTCCAAATAATGTTTAAGTCGGTTCCTGGTACGAAATAATTTGCTTTTGACTTTACTCGCTCCATAACCGGTTCGCTCAGACAATTCAGCAATAGACTCCCCAAACCAATAACGATGTACAAAGAGATAGCGGTCTTGTGCTTGTTCAACAGCCAGAAAATCATTAATCAATTCCGTCAGTAAACTTTCTTCGTCCACTTTATTTGGGATGATATTTTGGAGTTCATTAGATAATTCTATGACTTCCGCTTTGCGTTTTTGACGCTCTTTACTTCGAATCTTATTTAGTGCCTTATTCCGACAGATTCGTGCAGTGTATGCGAATAAATTATCTGGTTTCTTTGGTGGGATACTGTGCCATACTGCAAGTAGCACATCGTTTACACATTCTTCTGCGTCCTCTACAGAAACAAAGTTGCATGCCAATGTCATAAGCTTTGCAGAATATTGTTCCTGAAGCAGCTTTAATCCGTATTCATCCCGCTTCCATAGCATTGCTATGATCTGTTTTTCTTCCATAAAAATCTCCATTCCGCAGACGATTTTTGCGTCGAAGGAATTGCGAGCTAAATATTTATGCGAATTATATTCACATTTTTAGCATCTGCAATCAAGGCTGCTTTGTGACGCCTGCGGCACAATATAGCCAATATCAAATGTAATTTGCTTCCTCTACTTATAAAGACACTTTTTTTAGAGTTGTGGTTGCGCATTCGCAGAAATAAAGTGAAATACTTTGCAGTTGTGTATTCGCAGAAATAAAATCATTTTGCCTGTTGATACAGCCTTTCAAAATCATCGGGTGACATGTAATCGCAATGACTATGAATTCGTTTGTTATTCATTGGACAACATTATTCGTACGATCTGTTCGATGTGATCAATACCAATTGCTGTATCCAGAGTGAGATCGTAATTGCCGGCATGACCCCACATGCGATGTGTGTAATAGTGGTAGTTGGCAGCACGCAGTTTCTCTTCATGAGCTATTTTTTGCAATATATTGCGTAGAGTAGCCGGTAGTTCCGGCAGTAAGCTTTATAATATCTTTGTCATAAAAGGCAAAGCCAAGTCGTTTCGCAAGCTCCTGTCCCAAATCATGACCACCACTGCCGTATTCCCGTCCGATTGCAATGACCTGTACGGTATTTGGGATAGATGAAGCGTTTGCTTCGGCAGAAACAGAATCTGCGGCTGGTGTTGTTTTGAATAATATCGTCTCGAATGGTTTTAACCATCGCCCCATTGTACGGGCGATGAAACCGACCAGAAGAGCAGCGATGATCGTACCTTCACGAACACCCTGTAACTGTCCGCAAAATACAAAAGACAATATTACAGCGGTCAACGACATAGATACATCGAATGTAACTTTAGTGACACCGAATTCAGTATGCCATACTTCAACGACGGCGCGGACAAAAGATTCGCCGGGCAGCATTGCAACATTCGCCAATAATTCCGTATACACACCAAATCCAAGAATGGCACAGCCAATCAAAAGTGCAGCGATTTTGATAATATACAGTTGCGGATTGACAAAAGATAACATTTCCATTGTCAGGTCAATAAAATAGCCAAAAGCTATAGAGATTGGTATTTGCAGCAAATGCTCGACCTTAAACTTTCGGCGGAGTATAAGCAGCTGTAACACGACCAATAGGACACTGAAATAGATGGTAAATTGTCCTAATGTAAAAGGAAAAATTAGGCTCAATACATAGGGAATGGAAGAGATTGGAGAAGTGCCAAGTGCGGCTTTCGTAATTAGACTTACGCCCAATGAATTGATAAAAAGTCCTATTAAAAATATAATATAGCGTTTTAGTTTATCCATGATAATCCTCCCTACATAGTCAAGTCTTTTTTCTCTTAAAACAAGGGATTTTGTTAATTGTTTCTCTTTTCATTTTTTATTTTGTTGACAGATTATTGTAAATCTGTTGCAAAGTTTCCATAAATTCTTTCTGCGCAGTGACAGAGATATCTTTCCAAATTTCCTGCTCAATTTGTGCAAATGCCTGTTCCACGTGCTGCCACATTTCTTTGCCATAAGGTGTCAAAAATACATAAAGACTGCGGCGGTTTCCGTGAAGCATTTTGCGTTCAATCAAGTTTTTATCTTCCATTCGATTCAGAATGGAAGTCATTGATCCGGGTTCAATGTGACAAGCTCGTGCGATATCTTTTTGGCTCATGCCGTCATGATGCCCCAGATATTCTAAAACTTTTGGCTGTCCAATCGTCAGATTGGTATCGCTAAGCTGCTCTAAAATCTTTTTTTGTACTAAAGATTGAACTGCCATCAGCTGATAATGAAATGATTGTTCCATATTAACCTCCATTTCTGAGCGTTCATTGCAATAAAATACAGTATCAGTTGTATTTTTCACAGTCGGTCACATTTTTTGTGAAAAGTTATAATTCAAACAGTTTCTATTATAATAATATCAAATCAAAAAGTCAAATTGTTTTTGTGATTCAATGCATTGACATAAAAGGATGGTACCGTTAAGATAATTTTAATGCGAAACGGGCTTTGTATAGTGTAAGTCCGTAAATGAAATACCTAAGAACGAAGGGAGAAATCGCAATGAAAAGTTTGTTGATAAAAGACACGACCAAGGAAGAAAGAATGGCTATTATCGAAGAATCTGTCGGAGACGATGCCGGTGGATGCGACGGCTGCTCTGCAGGAATTTTAAAAATGTACGAACCTTACATCGAAGGAAAAATGGAGCTTCGTGAATGCAATATGGCATTTCGCGCGCAATATATTTCAGGAAAAGATCATCCGGTGAAAACGGAGTGCGGATATATGGGGAGATAATTTGTATGGCAGTACAGAATAGAATCAAAATACAAAACATAACCTATCCGGAGCTGGATATTTATGTCAGAGAGCGGGAGGCACAGTTGAAATTTCGCCCGGCGCATCAGCCGGGAATCTTTATTGCGGAGAGTCCTATTGTGATAGAGAGGGCGCTTGATGCCGGGTACGAACCGATTTCTCTTCTTATGGAAGATGCGCACTTTGACAAACAAGGGCGCAAAATTATTGAACGATGTGGAGACATTCCAGTGTATACGGCGCCGTTTGAAGTGTTGACGCAGATCACCGGCTTTCAGCTCACGCGCGGTATGTTGTGTGCCATGTACCGCGGAGAATTGCCGTCTGTCGAGGAAGCCTGTCGACAGGCGAGACGGATCGCTGTGCTTGAAAATGTTGTGAATCCGACAAATGTTGGAGCAATCTTTCGCTCGGCGGCAGCATTGAATATGGATGCTGTACTACTTACATCGGCTTGCAGTGATCCATTGTATCGTCGTGCAATTCGAGTAAGTATGGGAACGGTGTTTCAGGTTCCGTGGACATTTTTGCCAAATGATGAGCAATATGTAGAACTCTTGCGGCAATTGAGGTTCAAAACTGCAGCAATGGCATTATGTGATGATTCTGTTTCGATTGATCATCCAAGTTTGCGGCAGGAAGAAAAGCTTGCCATTATTTTAGGAACGGAAGGGGAAGGACTTGCGAAAAGTACGATCGAGCAATGCGACTATACAGTACGGATTCCGATGTCACATGGTGTGGATTCATTAAATGTAGCGGCTGCAAGTGCAGTTATGTTTTGGGAACTTGGCAGGGAATCATAATATACAAGATGTCAACAAGAATCACGAAGTGATTCTTGCAGAGCAAAGCGTGGGCTTTGCTCTTGTTTTGTCTACGGCTTGTCAGATTCCATATTTTATAAGGTCAACGCGTCCATCAACAACTTCAATGCCGTCGGCTTGCAGCATTTTTGTCTGCACATCTTTACCACCAAATGCAAATTCTCCGGCTAATTCCCCTTTTGAATTTACGACACGGTAACACGGAATATGCTCCGGATCCGGATTGTGGTGCAGCGCATTGCCGACTGCACGTGCCATGCGTGGATTGCCGGCAAGCTCCGCAACTTTTCCGTAGGTTGCGACCTTTCCTCGTGGGATTTGCTTGACAGCATCGTAGATTCGTTTGGTCGGACTGTCAGCTACCAGATCATAACTTTCGGTAATCATTTGTTTGAGCGTGTCATCTGGAACAGAACCATCTAAGATAACCGTGTTCCAATGCTCTTTGTTTTGGTGGTAACCGGGCAGTACAGCATCGTAGGCATTGCGCCAAAAGTCGCGCCATTCCGGATCGACTTTGATATTGATCCGTATTTGCCTGTCCTTTTCATAAGTCCACAGAAACACTTTTTTGCTGCCGTGAACTCGAACCAACTGCCAGTTGGTATCGCGAAATGGGGCATCCTGATACGTATAAGGAAAGGATAACCCATATGCTAAAACTTCTTCACGAGTCTTCATGACTTAAACCTCCTTCAAAAAATATTCCTAACGCAAACTTCACACACTAATTTACATTTCCGTGTCCCGTAATACTTATTATGGGGCTTTAGTGAACAGCCACTGTGTGGGAAGTTTGCGTTGTACAGATCTTAGAGTTGTATGTATGGATATATTATAAGGAAAATTGGGTAAAAAGACACTACTAAAATGGAAAATATTTGTTGGGAAATAGGATGTAATGCGAGAAAAAGCTCTGAAAGAAGTGTGGTTATATGATATAATAAACTCTGACGAGTTTATCTTAGGAGTTTCTTTGAAACTCCGATAGGTGCAAAAAAAGCGTGCACAGCAAATAGGATATAATAAACTCTGACGAGTTTATCTTAGGAGTTTCTTTGAAACTCCGATAGGTGCAAAAAAAGCGTGCACAGCAAATAGGATATAATAAACTCTGACGAGTTTATCTTAGGAGTTTCTTTGAAACTCCGATAGGTGCAAAAAAAGCGTGCACAGCAAATAGGATATAATAAACTCTGACGAGTTTATCTTAGGAGTTTCTTTAAAACTCCGATAGGTGCAAAAAAGCATGCACAGCAAATAGGGGGATATGGATCCTTAAAGTTTAGCAAACAGAAATGAGGATGGCTATGGAGATACCAAAGAGAGAGTTTAGAGGAAATGGTTTGGGAGATAAAATGCTTGCGTTGGCGGTGTTGCCGATTTTGGTGCTGGGTATTGTGTTGATGGTGGTCAGCATGCAAACATTTTCTGACAAAATGGAAGGTCATGTTCGAAAAGAGATGACGCAGCAGACGAAACTGATCTTAAAAATATTAGACGAGAATTATCCAGGTGAGTTTTCGTTGAATAAAGATGTAAAAGGAAATTATCATATTTATAAAGGCGGAAAAGATATTACAAAAGACACGGAATTTATTGATAACATGAAAGAAATTATGGGTGTGGAAGTGACACTTTTTTGTCAGGATGTACGTTTGCAGACAACGCTTCGGGATAGCAAAGGACGTTTATTTATCAATACAGCAGTTTCTTCGGTGATTACGAAAGATGTTTTGAAAAAGAAAAAAGCGCATTTTTATCGCAGTACGACAAATGTAGGAGATGAGCGGTATTTTGCTTACTATGAGCCGATTTTTTTGGAAGATGGCACCTGCTTTGGAATGGTAGGCGTATGCAGGAAAGCAACCGATATTGAAAAAAATATTCGGATGGCAGTTCGCCCGATTTTGCTATTGAGTATCGCCGCAATCTTTGTGATCGGTGCGATCAGCATTTCGTATACACGCATATTGACAAAACGAATACGCATATTGCAGCAGTTTATGAAAAAGTTGACCAAAGATGATTTTGAAGCAGAGATGCCGGCAGGTTTGCTTAAAGTAGAAGATGAAATCGGCGATCTGGCGCGCAGCGGCAAAAAGATGCAGGAGTCTATTCGCCGGCAGGTGGAATATGACGAAATGACACAATTATACAATCGTCGTTATGGCGACAAAAATTTACTTAAAATGAAAGCGCAAATGCAGATAAGCGGCATAAAGTATTGTGTGGCAATTGGAGACATCGACTTTTTCAAGAAAGTAAATGATAATTATGGGCATGAAGCCGGTGATGAAGTGCTTATTCACGTTGCCAGAGTCTTAAAGGAACAATTATTAGCAAATGGCTTTGTGTGCCGCTGGGGTGGAGAAGAGTTTTTGATCGTTATAGAAAGTCACACAATAGAGCAGGCTGAACACATATTGCAAAGCATATTGGATACGCTTCGTAATCAGACGATTACATATCAGGAGCAGCAGATTCGAGTGACAATGAGCATGGGTCTTGTTTCTGTAAAAGCAGAAGATGAAATTGACGATATTCTTCGTTGCGCAGATCAAAAACTATACGAAGCAAAAGAAAATGGACGCGATCAGATTCGGTGTTGAATCTTGGATGTCAAAAATGACCGTGATGATCATGAGAGGTTGAGCTGCCTAAAATGCCTGTGATGATCATGGGGGATTGAGCTGTCCAAAATGGTTATGCTGATCATGCATACCGCAAACAACATGGAGAGAAATAACAGGAGGAGCAAATGAAGATTACACAATTATTGCAGGAAGATAAAGTGACATTATCATTAGAGGTTTTTCCACCGAAAAAGGATACAGCAGTAGAACAAGTAAGTCAGTCGGTGCGCGCAATTGCCGCATTACATCCGGACTTTATGAGCGTTACATATGGTGCGGGTGGCGGCACCAGTGCATACACTGTACAGCTTGCACAGGAAATTAAGGCGGAATATGATGTACCATCTATGGCACACTTAACCTGCGTTTCCTCTACCAAAGAAACTGTAAAAAAACAGTTGGAGTGTATGCAGGAGGCCGGGATTGAAAATGTATTGGCACTTCGAGGAGACATTCCGGCAGACACTGAATTCCCATTGCCTGATCAATTTCATTATGCAGTTGAATTAGTGCGTTATATCAAACAAATTGCACCGGAAATGTGTATTGGCGGCGCTTGTTATCCGGAAGGACATCCGGAGGCGGTTAGCAAAGCACAGGACATTCAACATATTAAAGAGAAGGTAGACGCAGGCTGTGAATTTTTGACAACACAGATGTTTTTTGATAACAGCATATTTTATAATTATATGTATCGTCTGCGCGAAGCGGGGGTATTGGTTCCGGTTATTGCAGGGATCATGCCGATCACGCGTAAAAATCAAGTGGAACGCAGTATTCAATTGTCTGGCAGTTGCGTTCCTGCGCGATTCAAATCCATCGTTGACTGGTTTGGAGATGATCCGGCCAAAATGAAGCAGGCTGGTATCGCCTATGCAACGGATCAGATCATAGATTTGATCGCTAACGGCATTTCACATATTCATGTTTATACCATGAACGACCCGGAAGTTGCGGCCGGTATTATGAATAATTTGTCGGCAATTTTGCATTGATGTGTTGAACGATAGGATAGAGCTGAAAAAAGGAGTGTAGGGTTATTATGCATAAAGCTAAAAAGAAAACAATATCCACATATCATAAAAAGAACCATACTAAAATGAGCAATAATGCTTCCAAATATTCTGCAGAGGACGAACGAACCTCTAAAGTTTCTGCACGCAGTAAATCCGTATTACTTTATAGTGCGGCATTTCTTCTTGCCGAACTGATGATGCTATTCATCCTAAAAGCAAATCATTTTTATCCGTTTGGTACGAAGTCAATGCTGATCATGGATATGCGCGATCAGAATGTGGAATTTTTGGCTTCTCTGCGTAGTATGATACATGGTGATAATTCTTTATTTTTCTCTTGGGCACGCTCTATGGGCGGCAATTACATGGGAGTATTCGCTTTTTATATTTCCAGTCCGCTCTCATTTTTGACGTTACTATTTCCAGTCAGCAAAATGCCGGTGGCTATTGAAATTATTACTGTCCTAAAAATAGGACTGTGTTCACTGACTTTTGTGATATATGCGAATTATCTGCGACGAAAATACAATGGCCAGCGATATTTTGCGCTGTTGATTCCTGCGATCGGATATGCTTTTATGTCTTACACTATGGTATATTCTCTTAGTATTATGTGGCTCGATGGCGTTATTTTTCTCCCGCTAGTATTGCTGGGAGCAGAAAAAATATTGGATGGGAAACGTGGTATCTGTTTCATTATTTGCTATGCACTTTTGTGTATGAGTAATTATTATACGGGATATATGGTCGGTATTTTTACCGGTCTATATTTTCTGATCATGTGGATTCGTGATTACAACGCTCGCTCAAGTCGTCAACACGTTTCGGGTCATTCCACAATTAGTGAGGTTTACTCTAATAAAGAACATTGGAAACGCTTACTGCATTTTGTAATTGCTGCTTTGTTCGCAGTTGCTATGACAGCGCCTATTTTATTGCCGGCTCTCAAAGCACTCATGTCCGGAAAATTGGACTCTGGATTTACCGGTTATGAACCACAGCAATCTACGAATTTTGTATTCAAGAATCTTTTCACAAAATTGCTTCCCGGTAAATACGACAGCATTACCAATAGCGGGCTTCCTTCGATCTATCCGGGACTGTTGCTTTTGCTGCTTGCTGTGATATATTTTTTATTGCGGCAGATAAAATTGCGGGAAAAAATTGGAATGGCAGCAATGCTGATATTATTTGCGATCAGTTTCTATTATATTCCTTTGGACAAAGTGTGGCATGGCTTCCAATATCCAAACTGGTTTCCATATCGCTATGCTTTTTTGTGCAGCTTTACGCTGATTTATATGGCGTTGCGGAGTATTATGGTAATCACGCAGCTTGTTCATAAAAAATATGTATTATCGGCAGCGATTACCCTTTGCCTGCTTGGCACGATCATTGATATGACCGGTAACGGCCGCAAAATGTTCGACGGTCTGGACAAGGAGTTTGGTTATACCGAAATGGCAGAATATACGAAATTTATCAAAGAAACACAAACATTGGTGCAAAAGATTCAGAAACAAGATAAAGATTTGTACCGTATTAACCAGACCTATGAATTTTCTAAAAACGATGCGATGCTGCTCGGTTATAACGGTATGACACATTACTCCTCTGCGTTTAATGTTCATGTCAACAAATTGACAAAAACTTTAGGATTGGCACAATCTTATTTTTGGAATTCAGGCTATGGTTCCACGCCTCTGACTGACAGCTTGTTTGGATGTAAATACGTTCTTTCACGGCGTGATCTGTCTGCAGTATATGCAACTATAGACAGTAAGGATAACACGTTAAACGACATGGCCGCTTCTTATCAAAATAATATGGCACTTCCTTTTGCTTATGCGGTATCTGATCTGCGCAAAGCGGATAATATCGCACAACAGAGTGTATTTAGCAATGAAAATTCCTTCGTAACAGGAATTACCGGCAAACATAAAAATTATTTTTGGAATTGCAATGTTACATACTCACAGGAAGCTGCGAATACATGGACCTATCAGATAACTGCTGCTTCAAATAACCCTATGTATTTGTATATGGAGGGTAATTCGCCTTATGCCAATGTCTATGTGAACGGGACTTATATTGGAGATTATTTTTCCAATGAAACCAACTGTATTTTGTATCTGGGCAATTTCAAACAAAACGAAACGGTAACGGTTCAGGTGGTAACAACAGATGATGGCAATACGTATGGACCGTCTTATGCCGAAATTGTCCAATTAGATATGGCAACTGTTAGAGAAACGATGCAATCGTTAGCTGGGAATGCGCTTCAGGTCAAGTCTCACAGCCACGGCAAAATTACCGGTTCCATCACTTTGGCTGACGATCAGCAGGCAGTTATGACCTCCATTCCTTATGATAAGGGATGGACTATTCTCGTCGATGGTAAAAAAGTCAACTATACAACATATGCCGATACGTTTATGCAATTTAAATGCAGTCCGGGGAAACATACCGTTGAATTTCGATATGTTTCCCCAGGCTTTAAGCTCGGTATTCTGATTGCTGTCATTGGTCTTTTTGCTGCGATATTGTATTTATGTTACCCGAAGATTTTGAGCAGACGATGAGTTGGCTGCTATTCGTGGAGTTCTTTCTTAATGTCTGAAATGGTCACTTTTTCGGAGCTGTTGCTGCCACTCATTTGCTCATGTTTATACGAATTATCGTTAATTTTATTTAACTGGGCATATTTGCCACACACTCGACCATAATTGCCATTTAGGATTCCATCTTTCTTAAATTTGGTTAAGTAGTATATTGCTTCTGTACCTACTACAGGTTCGCCTTCGCCATTAATGGTTTCCTGCAAAATAGTGTCGTTTATTTTCTCTTTGGACCATTCTTTGTATCGGAATGCATCCTTATAATATGCAATGTGATCTGTCAAAGGGACATAACCGCCAGACTGATATAAAGTAATGGAATCGCCTTTTTTCAAGGTCCCAGACAGACTGTTTTGAATGTCCAGTTCAATTTTTGTCCAAGCATCCCCATCAATAACAACATACTGAAAAGTGCGTATTTTTGCTTCAACGATTTCTTGGGCTTCTTTGCTCATGTCCTGCAGATCGGAGGATATCGCATAGTCGTTTTCGGAAACAATTTTCTCAGTATTATGATATTTTTGGACATCAACGGTTACGTCATTACTTTCAGTATGTTTGCCATTTTCTGCGGTGGCAACTTTTGCATCTTTGGGAGCTTCAGTTGCTTGTTTTGACTGCTCTGCTTTTTTACTGTCACCTTGGGATGCGTTCTTGTTTTCACATGCTAATAGCATACACATACTGATTAATAAAACGCCTGTTGCAAAATAAATTTTTTTCATTTTGACCACCTTCCTATGATTCTAGATTATATAAATTTGCCGTGATCCATTTCTACAACGGTATCACATAAATACTCAATATCTTCTGTGTTGTGTGAGGTGAGTAGAATGGTTTTTCCTTTCTTTTTCAGAGATAGAAAATATTCTCTCATTTCTTCTACGCCATGTTTATCCAGACCGTTAAATGGTTCATCCAATATAATTAAAGAGGGATCTTCCATAATTGCCTGTGCAATACCTAAACGCTGACGCATGCCGAGTGAATATGTTGCGACACGTTTTTTCATTGTTGGATCAAGTCCTACCTGATACATGGCGTTTTCAATGTCTTTTCGTGAAATACGATTGTTGATAGCAGCCAGTACTTTGAGATTACGATAGCCGGAATAATAAGGAATAAATCCCGGGGTTTCAATGATGATTCCCGTATCCGGAGTAAAATCAATATCTTTACCAATCTCCTTGTCTCTGACATAAATATGCCCTTCATTGGGACGGATGAATCCGCAGATACATTTCATCAGTAATGTTTTACCACTGCCGTTTCGTCCGACAATGCCATGAATCTTCCCCTGCTCGCATTGGTAGGAAACGTGATCTAGCAAAATATCTTTTTTGAAACGCAGTACGATGTCATTTACTTGGATGAACGAGTTAGTTGTTTTATTTGTCATGGTAGTCCTCCTTATTCGACTTGAATGATATTGGTGTAGTTGATTTTACGTGCTTGGATCAGAACAAGAACAAGCAGGATCCCGATTATTCCGAAGAAATACAAAAAGGATGTTGTCAGTGTACAATCCATGTGTCGGTAATAGGTGGAATAATGTGTTCGCACGATCCCATGAGCAGCGGGCAACAGCCATTTAGCATTAACATGTCCCAGCTGTACCAATCCTGATCCGGCAATTACAATGAGACCGGGAATTACAATTCCGAAAGTGCCTTGCCCGTGTATTTTTATGACTAGCATAATCATACCAATCAAATATAGATATAATATTAAAAAAACACTGGAAAGAATCGCAGCACGGAAGGGAAGCATTTGATAGTAAAGGTTGGCAGGAATAAATTTTGAAATATCCGAGTCAGCAAGTTCAGGAAAAACTCGAGTCATGTCGGTGACAACATCACTCCATCCATTAAACCAAAATCCGCGCTGTAGTATTGGAAGTGTAATGCCAACAAATAATAGAAATACAAAAGTAACGTCTGCAGCAAGTAAAAATAGCAACTGTGATAACACCCATTTTATCCTTCCTGCACGATAAATTTTGAAAATCATATTATTATCTATTCTAGGAAAATCTGCTATTAAAACCAAAAAAACAATCGGTATAAATCCAAGAAATGTGGCAGAATTACAGATGCCAATAAAAGGTTCTAATAAATTGATTGGTGCACCCATGTTATTTGCACATTTGACGAGATCCGATGTGATCATGGTATGCACTATGATAAAGACACAGGGAAGCAAAATAATTCTGGAATTAAATAGCCAGCATAAATATTCGCTACGCATCATTTTAAATGTTTTCATGGTCAAACTCCTTTCGCTAATCGGTTAGATCTAATTTAAGGTGATTGTGCAATGCTACGAATCCTACGGAGACCGTCAATAGCACGATCATTTCTATTGTAAGCTGTACAAACGATAATACATCGCTGAATATATAACAAAATCCAAAACTGTATAAATTCCCTTGAATTTGTACGAAATGTGGAATGGGACAATTGTCCGCAAAGCGGTACAAATAAGAAACAAGCAGATTACACATAAAAACTGCGATAAATGGTATACATACGATAAAATAAAGGTTACAGCACAAAAAGCTAATCAACATAGCAGGTATAGCAGACACTGCACCATATACAAAGATACCGGCGTAATATTGCATGTAAAATAGTTGTTCAACAGATTTGCCGACAGTAATTGTGCCGGAGATATAATAATCCATCGCGATAAAGGACAATTCGAAAAGTATTACTCCAAACAGCAAAACAAGTCCGCCAGTCACCATGCCGAATAGCCATTTTTTGCCGTAATATTGTCTTGAGGAGGTGGAGCGGAACATATAGAATCGTTGATAACGTCCGGATTTTTCAGCCTGTTGAAAAACAATAAATGGCAGAGCCGATAGTACAGGTACAAACATTGCTAAATACCCTTGCACTGCTCTAGGAAGGATAACCGAGATTTGATACTGCATAGGCTCAATGGCAAAAGAGGGGTTAGCCTTTAAACGTAATAATTCTAAGGTTGACATTTCAGAAACACCATCGCCATAATAGACTGGGGTCATATAGCATAGAATGGTGACAACAAATATGCTAATGAAGAACCATTTACTGGCAAGAAAAATGCTGATTTCCGCAAATGATTTTTTGGTTGTACAGGAATTTGTGCGTTTCATAATAACACTGCCTTTCTTATATTGCTATTTATCAATCATCCCAATTATCAGACTCATGATATTCAACATTTCCGGTGATCATATCAATATTAATAAATTTTCGAGACCACAGAATGTTTCGTGTTTGGTGTTCTTTGTTGTCCATAATGAAAGACCACACAGGACGAGCCTCGTAGGAAATCGTTATTTTTTCCTTGCCATCGTCTGTGTAAGTTGTTTTGGTAGCTTGGCATATTGTATATTTAATATCGATATCTACAATGTTATACTTGTGAGTACCGGACATATGTGACTCAGCTAATGTTAAGGCACGTTTTAGTCCAATTAATTTGTCATTGTGTGGTTCCTCTTTTTTTATGGTATAACTATAATTATTATTGCGCAGGCTTTCGATTTTTGGTTTACCAAGAGTGCAGATTTCCAAGACATTTGGAGGATAAGAAATGTCATCAATGGAATTGCGTTGTTCTGGAGAGAACCAAATGTCATCAAACGGAATCCCTTTATAATATTTACAAACATCAAAGGAAAGATATTCGATACCATCGCTTTTACATTTATAAATTGTTTTGACATGGAAATCGTCATACATATTTTCGATAACATTACCATTTTTCTTTGCCCAATTTTCTACGTATTGATATTGTTTGGTTAAAGAGCATTTCTTTCCATTAAGGGTACAATTGCCTAGAGGAATGCCCCAATCAGGGTGGTAAATGTTTCGAATGCCATATGCGCCTAAAAGGTATAATTTGGTATTCATTACATAAAATCCCACATTATCGATATCGCCAGAGGAATCAGTTCTTGAGTCATAGTTAAATCCATAGGTGTCACCAACTGCCCATTTTTCATTTTTATAATTTTTAATTAAATGATCATACTTGTTGGTGCCAAGGACAACTTTAGATAATTTTTTTACATTTTCCGGTGTTGCCAGATTTTTGGGGTTCTCAAGCTGCAATATAGAGACAGCTTGAGGTTGTTCAATATGAATGGTATCTGCTAAGACCATATTTTGATACGATGCTTTTAACAGAGAATCCATATTGTCTAACAGATGGTCAACAGAGACAAATTCTTCTTTTCCAGTGGTTACATCTTTCGAGTTTGTGTAATCTTTCGCTTTGTTTTTGACGGAAGATGGGGTGGCTTGACAGCCGGTTAATAGTAAAGCTGCAAGAAGACAGCTAATGGTTTTTGCATATTTTTTGTGCATAATAGTTCACTTCCTTGTCTTGATCGTACTTGAGTTGATAACAAGAGATTAATCATCCCAATTATCAGACTCATGATATTTAACATCACCGGTAATCATATCAACATTAATGAATTTTCTGGACCATTGAACATTTTTGGTTTGATGTTCTTTGTTATCCATGATGAAAGACCACACAGGACGGGCTTCATATGAGCATATTATTTTTTCTTTACCAGTATCGGTGTAAGTTGTTTGCGCGGTTTCACAAATTGAATATTTGATGTCAATGTCTATAATTTCACTTTTATGTGCCCCAGACATTTGCGTTTCTGCAAGGTTTAATGCTCGCTTCAAACTTATTAATTTATCATTATGTGTTTTTTCGCTTTTGATTTTAAAGCAAAAATTATTATTGCGCATACCCTCGATCTTGGGTTGGTCAAGGGTGGTAATGTTTAAAATATTTGAAAAGTAGGATATAGTATCTATGGTGTTTTCCTGGTCGGTAGAGTAGCTAATGTCATCGAATGGAATTCCTTTGTAATATTTGCATATGTCGTAAGCTAGATATTCTATGCCGTCAGACTTACATTTATAAATTGTTTTAACGCGAAAGTCGTCATACATAGTTTCAATTACATTTGCTTTTTCATCGCACCAGTTGTTTACATATTGGCATTGCGTATCTAGCAATACTTTATTTCCATTAAGTGTGCAGTAACCTAATGGTTGACCAAAATCTGCATGATAGATAGCTCTAATCCCATAGGCACCAAAAAGCTTTGGATTTGGTAAAATTACATAGAAACCAGAAGCGTCAATTTGGATTTCTGGATCTTTTTTTGAATTATAATTAATGCCATAAATATCGTAATCAAAGTGGCATTGCTTTTTGAAATTTTTTATTAGATGATCGTATTTATTTGTGCCTAGAATGGTTCTTGACATTTTTTTTACATTTTCCGGTGTTGCTAGATTTTTTGGGATCTCAAGCTGTAGTACAGAGACAGATTGAGGTTGTTCAATACGAATGGTATCTGCTAAGATCATATTTTGATACGATGCTTTTAACAGAGAATCCATATTGTCTAACAGATGGTCAACAGAGACAAATTCTTCTTTGCCGGTGGTTACATCTTTCGATTTTGTGTAATCTTTCGCTTTGTTTTTGACGGAAGATGGGGTGGCTTGACAGCCGGTTAATAGTAAGGCGGCAAGAAGACAGCTAAGGATTTTGTTATATTTTATCATATATACCCCTTTCGTTACTTCGATGTATAACATTATATCTTTATGTTATAAGTCTGTCAATAAGTAATTTACTTTGTAAAGTATTAAACGTTAATGCATCGATTGACAGTACATAAAAAAATCTGTATACTAACAATAGACAGCCGTAATTGGCTGAAACAGGCTAAACATGAGTTAATAACCTTAAAGGTGTGAGAATATGGCAGAAAAGAAAGAACCAAAAGTAACAAAAGGTAACATCAAAAATGGGACAATTGAGCTGGTATTGTTGTTACTTCTGCGTTCAGAGAAGAAGTATGGCTATCAGCTTGCCAATGAACTTTTAGAGTATAGTGAGGGGGGATATAAACTTAATGAGGCAACTATGTATCCAACATTGTATCGGCTGAATGAGAAAGGCTATTTAGAGTATGAACAGATCAAGGTTGGAGTGAAACGAACGCGTGTATATTATTCAATTACAGAAAGTGGTTTGGAATATCTGGATCGGCTGTTAGATGAATACTATAGTATTACAGGGGCAATAGGTAAGATCATCACACGCACTTCGAACGAAAAATGAGGTTCGTTATTGGTAAATTTATCTTATGAACGCAAACTTCGTATAGCCAATATCATCATATCGTCACATATTGCTTATTATGTCAAAGAATATTTAGTATTTTGCAGCCACAACATAGCGATTCCTGCCGACAGAGTAAGTTAACTTGTCGCCTGCAAAATATCACATTTATTGCAGACATAATAAGCAATATGTGAGCCGATAGCAGCTTCGGCTGTGCGAAGTTTTTCTTATGAATTGGTAAAATTAATATTACATTGAAGGGGAAGGTGGATAAAAGTGAATAAGAGGATTGTTCGCAGATATATTTCAGAGATTAAAGCAATCTGCCCATTTCGTGGTCGGGGTGAACGTAAATATTTATCTTGGTTTTCGAATAATGTATGGGTATATTGTGAGGAGAATGATATTCAGGATATTAATGAACTATACCGACAATTCGGTAAACCAAATGATGTTGTCAATAATTATTTGACTGGTATGGATATTGATGAAATTTCAAATAAGATCGTAAAATCAAGATGGATAAAACGTATTCTTGCAGGTATATTGATCGTAATTATTGTTACGTCATTAACATTAGTGGGCATTATATATCGAGAGTATAAGGTTTTAGAATCCGAACAGATTTATTTTGAAGAAGAGGTTATTGAGTGAGCAGAGGATATTTACATTAAGTATTTAAATATCCTAGTGTTTTAGAGAGGTATACCATGAATTCAAATTTTGAATATTATCGCATTTTTTATTATGTGGCAAAATATGGCAACTTGACAAAAGCGGCAGCCGCTTTGCAGACTAGCCAACCGGCGGTAACAAGAACGATTCATAAGCTGGAGGATATGTTGGGATGCAGATTGTTCGTTCGTAGTAAATCGGGGATGGAATTAACTTCCGAAGGAAATACCTTTTATCAATATATATCTGCAGGCTGTGCGCAGTTTTTTAAGGGAGAGCAGAATCTTAGCAATTTACGGTCATTAGATGGCGGTTCCATTACGATCAGTGCAACAGAGACGGCGTTACACTGCTGCCTGCTTCAGGCGATGGAAGCATTTAGTGAACTTCATCCAAAAGTTACATTTCGTATATTAAACAATAGTTCCAGAGAATCTGTCATCTCGTTAAAACAGGGACAGGTTGATATGGCAATGATCTCGTCAATACCGTTTGCCATGGAGGATCCGTTAATCGTACATACGGTGCATTCCTATACAGATATTTTGATCGGCGGTACAAAGTACAGTCATCTGAAAGGAAAGACAACTTCTTTGCCGGAATTATGTCGTTATCCGTGGGTAAGCTTAATGACGGGGACGATTACCCGTAACTTTTTGAATACATATTTTGCGGAGCGTGGGCTGCCCTTTGCGCCTGCGATCGAGCTGGCTACGACAGATTTGATTCTGCCTGCGATTGAACACAATTTGGGTATTGGCTTTTTGCCACCGGAGTTTGTGCGAGGAGCATTGGATATGGGAAGCGTCTTTCAGATTCACTTTCCGGATGAAATGCCGCATCGTCGTATTTCCCTTGTATATGATACAGAGTATCCTCAAAGTATTGCGGCAACGACATTTCGAAAATTTATGTTGGAACATTTCAGTCAATTATAAAACAGCATTTTCCTATTCTATAAGAAAAGCAAAGCCAGCGCTTTGCTTTGCAAGAATTGCTAAAGCAATTCTTGGTGGCATAATGTTACACAACAGCATTCTCCTATTCCATAAGAAAACGCCCTTGCAAGAGCAAAACTCCTGCAGGGGCGTTGTTTTCTTAACGAAATTGGCTGCGTATCGCAAAGGATTATTTATCCTCTGGAGTGTGCCATTCCCAATCGCGAACTTCTTCAAGATCCTGACCATACTCAGCGATATACTGCTTATGCTCAACAAGTTTGTCGTTCATCTTCTGGATGAGGTAGGAACCACGGTTTGCTAACTGTGGTAAATGCATGATCGCATCTTTTACCAAGTTGAAACGATCGATCTCGTTCTGGACTCTCATATCGAATGGAGTAGTGATCGTACCCTCTTCCTGATAACCATGAACAGATACGTTCTGGTTGTCACGACGATAAGTGAGCTCATGAATCAATGTTGGGTAACCATGGAATGCAAAGATTACCGGCTTGTCTGTTGTAAAGATTGCATTGTACTCACTGTCGCTAAGACCGTGTGGATGTTTGTGGTTAGACTCAAGTTTGAACAAGTCAACGACATTGACAACACGAATCTTAAGTTCTGGAAGCTCATCACGAAGGATGGTAACTGCTGCCATGGTCTCAAGTGTTGGAGTATCACCACAGCATGCCATAACGATATCCGGCTCTTCGCCTTCGTCGTTACTTGCCCACTCCCAGATGCCAACACCCTGTGTGCAGTGCTTAACAGCCTGTTCCATGCTTAACCACTGATAACTTGGATGCTTAGAAGCAACGATTGCGTTTACATAGTTTTTGCTCTTTACGCAGTGATCGAAGCAGGAAAGTAAGCAGTTAGTATCTGGTGGGAGATACATACGAACAACGTCTGCTTTCTTGTTAGCAATATGATCTAAGAATCCCGGATCCTGATGTGTAAATCCGTTGTGATCCTGCTGCCATACGTTAGAAGTCAGGATGAAGTTCAAGGAAGCGATAGGACGTCTCCAAGTAAGCTGGTTACATACTTTCAACCATTTTGCATGCTGTGCAGCCATGGAATCTACGACACGGATAAAAGCTTCGTAACTAGCGAAGAAACCGTGACGACCCGTGAGAAGGTAACCCTCGAGCCATCCCTCGCACATATGCTCACTCAACATACCGTCCATGATACGTCCGCCTCTGGATAAGCAGTCATCTGTGTCCAGTAATTCAGCGTTCCAATCTCTGTTCTCTGCTTCAAATACTTTGTATAAACGGTTGGACATACTCTCGTCCGGTCCGAAGATACGGAAGTTCTGATTTTCTTTATTTAATACAAAAATGTCACGGATATATCCACCAAGTTCGATCATATCCTGTGCTTTTGTCTTACCAGGATCAACTTCGATACCATAAGTACGGAAGTCTGGAAGACGAAGGTCTTTTAATAACAATCCACCATTTGCGTGAGGGTTTGCACCAAGACGTGCATCTCCCTTTGGAGCAAGTTCTGCGAGCTCTGGGATCAAGCGACCCTTCTCATCGAACAACTCCTCTGCATGGTAGCTTTCTAACCAAGCCTGAAGAAGTGGTAAATGCTCTTCTGGTTTTTCCATTGTGATCGGCACCTGATGCGCACGGAAAGATCCCTCGATCTGCTGTCCGTCTACAACCTTAGGACCAGTCCATCCCTTTGGTGTACGAAGAACGATCATTGGCCACTTAGGACGCTCCGGATCATTATTCTTACGTGCATTTTCCTGGATAGCTTTGATCTTTTCAATTGCCTCATCCATAGCCTCAGCCATTAATTTGTGCATTGTCATTGGATCGTCACCTTCAACGAAGATTGGCTCCCAACCACAACCAACGAAATAGCTCTCGATCTCTTCACGAGGAATACGTGAGAAGATAGTAGGGTTGCTGATCTTATAACCGTTCAAGTTCAAAACAGGAAGAACAGCACCATCGGTAATAGGATTTAAGAACTTGTTGGACTGCCAAGAAGTAGCAAGTGGTCCGGTTTCTGCCTCACCGTCACCAACGATAACAGTAGCAATCAAGTCCGGGTTATCAAATACAGCACCGAAAGCATGAGCGATAGAATAACCAAGCTCACCACCCTCGTTGATAGAACCAGGAGTCTCTGGTGCACAGTGACTAGGTACTCCACATGGGAATGAGAACTGTTTGAACATTTTCTTCATACCCTCTTCGTCCTGGCTGATATTAGGATAGATCTCGCTGTAGGATCCCTCGAGATATGTGTTAGCGATCATGAAGTTTCCACCGTGTCCCGGACCGGAAAGTAAGATCATATCAAGATCATAACGTTTGATAACACGGTTGCAGTGTACATATACGAAGTTCTGTCCTGGAACAGTTCCCCAGTGACCTACGATTTTTTTCTTAATTTGATCCATGGTCAAAGGCTCTTTTAACAATGGGTTGTCCAAAAGATAGAGCTGACCGGCAGATAAATAGTTTGCGGCACGCCAATATGCGTCCATTTTGTCAAGCATTTCCTGAGAAAGCGGCTGCTTCTCGAGACAAGTATTCTCTGACATTTGTAACCTCCTAAATTCGTTTGTAATGAATAATTTATTTTCCAACGATACTATATTAACACAATTCATACCATCTGTTCAATCAATTCTTTCGATTCTATTCATATCAAAAATTGATGGATAAAAATGCTGTAAAATAATACCGCTAATTACTGATCGGCAGGTTTCGTGCCTTTTTTGCGGATATGAACTTCCGGAATCGCAACGCTGTCATAAGTGACGTCGCCCGGCTCCTCTGTCGAATCCATGATCTCCGGTTGTTCGTGTGTGTGTACCTCTGGAATGGCCAGATTGTCATAGGTTAATTTATAGCCTGCTTCTTTTGGCTTGCTGTCCTTCTTTCGGGTTCGATTCTTATGAAACATAGCTCCCTCTCTTTCTGCGGTTTTGACACCGCGCATGTCTAATAATCGTCCAAGTATCAATGTTTGATAGTATCCCTAAATTAGGTTGATGAAAAATGTGATGACCAAACTGTTAATAAAATCTGCAAATAAACTGCCGACGAGCGGAATCAGCAGATAAGCTTTTACCGAAGTGGTGTATTTTTCGCAGATCGCCTGCATATTGGCCATTGCATTTGGTGTTGCACCCATACCAAAACCACACGTTCCGGCTACCAGCACCGCTGCATCATAGTCTCTTCCCATGATATTAAATAGTAGGAAGTAGGTAAAACAGCAGATCAGAAGCACCTGCACCGCCAGAAGAATAAATAGCGGAAGCGCAAGGGATGCGAGCTGCCATAACTTTAAGGTGATCATGGCAATGCCCAAAAACAGCGACAAGGAGATTCCGCCCAAGTCGTTGATCTCACCCATATGAATAGTAAATTTACCGCTATATTCGCCAATGTTGCGAAAAAGCGCAGCAGCGATCATGGCTCCGATATATATTGGAAACGTCATGCCGGTCTTCGTCAGTAACCAAGAAAAAATGGTGCCGAGTCCGATGGCTAAGATGAGCTGAAAGACCGCGGCGGCGTACATGTTGGTATGTCGTTCATGCTTCTTTTCATCTTCGACCAACAATGTGTCATCCTCCGGAATGGCAGTATCTAATAAGCCGCGTTTTTCGATCAATCGTTTGCCAAGCGGCCCACCGACCAAACTGCCGGAGATCAATCCAAACGTAGCTGCAGCGGTACAGATCGTGGTTGCTCCTTTGATGTTAAAGTCTTCTAAGACAGGACCGAAAGCGCCTGCGGTACCATGACCGCCGACCATCGGGATGGAACCGGTGCACATACCGACCAGAGGGCTTAAGCCAAGCAGCTTAGCTATACCAACAGCAAGCAGATTTTGAGATACGATCAAGGCAATGACGAGAAACAAGAATAGGATCAACGATTTTCCGCCACTGCGCAGCACCTTGAGATTCGCCTGAAATCCTACGGAAGTAAAGAAAAATACCATGCATACTTCGCGCAAAATATCATCGAATGAAAATTCTGCCACTCCGGTGGTATAACAGATACAGGTAAAGATGGCGAATAACAGTCCGCCAATGACAGGTGCCGGAATACAAAATTTTTCTAAGAAATATATTTTGGATTTGAGGTAGGCGCCAAGCATCAGTACTAAGACGGCGACCGCCAGTGTCTGATACATATCAAGTTCTATTTTTATCATAATAAATAAATGCCTTTCTAAAAATGTGCATTCTAATATGAGAATGTGTTGAAGGAGTTATCTTGCCTCTGAAAATGGATCTCAGATCCATTTTCAGAGGTTTATTCCGTTTTCACGTTGATCCCTCGTTCGGAATAATAGGCAGCAGCGCCTGGATGAAAAGGAATCGGGACTCCTTTGATCGCAGAACTCTCATTTAACTGAAGGTCAACGGAAGTAGCATATTGCAATCCTTTTTGATGGGCGAAGATTGTTTTTGTCAGTTTTTTGACGGTGGCGTTGTCGAGTGCATCACTGGCGACCAATACGGATTGTACGCAAACAGTCTGGATATCCTCTTCCTGCCCGGTATAAGTGCCGGCGGGAATGGTATAATCGGAATAAAATGGATAGGCAGTGGTAAGTTTGCCGCGTAGTTTATCGTCCAAATTTAACAATCGGATATCACAGTGCTTTGCCAACTCTTCTACAACAGTAGTTTGTGCCCCGGCGGTGAAGAAAAATGCATCAATCTTTCCCACTGCTAATTTGTCGGCAGCATCGGTATAATCTAAATGCTTCGTCTTGATCAGATCTTCCGGCAGTCCGGACATTTCTAATATTTGTCTGGCGTTTAGTTCACTTCCGGATTCTTCCTCGCCAACGCTGACCTTTTTGCCTTGCAGATCATCAATGGTTTCGATATTGGAATCCTTACGCACAACAATTTGGCATGCTTCCGGATACAGGCTTGCGACTGCTTTGAAGTTTTGGCATTTTTTGCCGGTAAAAACGCCGGTGCCCTGATATGCCGCGTCGATCAGATCTGCCTGTGCAATACCAAGTTCGATGTAATTGCTGGATAGGAGACGCAGATTAGCGGCAGATCCGGCGGTCTTTTTTACTTCAAGTTCGAAACCGGTATCCTCTTTGGTGCATAGGCCTGCTAATGTATTGGCAAACGTATAGTACATACCTCCAATTCCGGCAGCACCGATACGGATATTGCCGTTTCCGATAGTACAGCCTGTTAATAGTAATGTTAGGCTTAATATGGTACATAGTAATTTTTTCAAAATACGATACTCCTTTCTGCAATTTAGCCTTGACTTTTTATTCGCAGGCTATTTAAATGGTGATTCTTATCACGACACGAAATAGTACAGCGAATATTTTACATGAAATGACACGAAATGGAAATAGTTTTTTGACAACACGGGGAAATGAGAGTATATTGTTGCCAAGTGCGTTTTAAGGAAGAATCCTATTGGATTATTTATTTGCAATCGTTTTCATATAAAGCATTTGCAGAATGGAGATTTAGTATGCTGACACAATTTTCGAGAACCGAGCTGTTGCTTGGCAAAGAAACGATGGAAAAATTAAAGCAGTCGCGTGTGGCTGTGTTTGGCGTTGGGGGAGTAGGTGGCTATGTTTGTGAGGCATTAGTACGAAGTGGAGTAGGTGCCTTTGATCTGATCGATGATGACAAGGTGTGCCTGACCAATCTCAATCGACAGATTATTGCAACGCGAAATACAGTCGGGCAGTATAAGGTGGATGTAATGAAGGATCGCATTTTGTCGATCAATCCGGATGCACAGGTGCGCACGCACAAGTGTTTTTTTCTGCCGGAAAATGCAGACGAATTTCCTTTTGAAGAGTATGATTATATTGTGGATGCGGTCGACACGGTGACTGCAAAGATCACGCTCATTATGAAAGCGGAAGAGAAGCATGTTCCGGTTATTAGCAGTATGGGGGCCGGCAATAAATTGGATGCCAGTGCTTTTCGAGTTGCCGATATCTATAAAACGAAAGTATGTCCTTTGGCACGTGTTATGCGCCGGGAATTAAAGAAGCGTGGGATCAAAAAGCTGAAAGTCGTATATTCCGAGGAGAAACCTACAAGACCAATGGAAGATATGGCAATCAGTTGCCGTAATCACTGTATTTGTCCGCCGGGAGCACAGCATAAGTGCACGGAGAGACGCGATATTCCGGGAAGTGTGGCGTATGTGCCATCAGTTGCCGGTTTGATCTTAGCCGGTGAAGTGATCAAGGACTTAAGCGTACCGAGAGAGACGATTCAGTAAGCAGGTGAGAGATAAGGAGTGCAAAATGAACAGTATTACTATAGAAGAAGTAAAGGAGCTTCCTAAGGATTCGTATCAGTTGATCGATATACGTGATGCAGAAAGTATTGCTCATGGTGCCATTCCGGGAGCAATCGCAGCACCTCAGGAAGACATATTATCTTGTAAAGAAGTAGACCCGTCCAAGAAGTTGGTAATTTGTTGCAGCAGAGGTAAATTTAGCGTCGAAGCAGCCGACAAGCTTCGTGAGAAGGGAATCGATGCCGTTAGTCTGGAAGGTGGCTATGTGGCGTGGCTTATGGATTTTATGAGCGCACCGGAAGAAAAAGATGTGGCAGCAGAAGCAGAACAAAGCCTGCGTAAGAAGTTTAAGAAAACGATCTGGTCCAAATTTGCCAAAGCGATCAACACATATGAGCTTGTCAAACCGGGAGATCGGATAGCGGTGTGCATTTCCGGGGGAAAAGACTCTATGCTTATGGCAAAGTGTTTTCAGGAGTTAAAACGTCACAATAAGTTTGATTTTGAGGTTAAATTTCTCGTGATGGATCCGGGTTACAGCCCGGCGAATCGTCAGGTGATCGAGGAAAATGCCAAAAGACTGCAGATCCCGATCGAGATTTTTGAATCGGATATTTTTGAATCTGTATACCATGTGGAAAAATCACCATGTTATTTGTGTGCACGTATGCGGCGTGGACATTTGTACACGTATGCCAAAAGTATGGGATGTAACAAGATTGCGCTTGGCCATCATTATGATGATGTGATCGAGACGATTTTGATGGGAATGCTGTACGGAGCGCAGATCCAGACGATGATGCCGAAACTGCACAGCACGAATTTCGAGGGGATGGAACTGATCCGTCCGTTATATTTGGTGCGTGAGGATGATATTAAAGCTTGGCGGGATTATAATGATCTGCACTTTATCCAGTGCGCCTGCAAGTTTACCGACACCTGTACAACTTGTAATAATGAGGAAAATCAGTCTAAGCGTGTTGAGATCAAGGAACTGATCAAACGATTGAAACAGGTGAATCCATATGTGGAAGGTAATATTTTTAAGAGTATTGAAAATGTAAATCTTTCTACGGTCATTGCATACAAAAAAGATGGCGTCAAACATTCTTTCCTGGAGGAGTATGATGACTAAATGCGGGAGTTTGCTAAGTGCATTGAGCACCGCAAAGATTTGAAAACGTGCATGATACAAAATACTTTATATTATTAATTAAAAATGATATTGACTTCTTAAAATTAGCTGCAAATGATTAAAAAAATTAAATGGAACAGACTTTCATGGGAAGTATTGACCTTTGGTGAAGATAGGAATATGATGCGTTCATGCAAGGGCAAAGAAACAGGATCAAAGCTAGTTGGTTTCTTTTCTCTTGTATGTAAGCTTACGAACCCTGGGGAATGACACAATTATTTTAGCACCAAAGGAGAGAGCCCATGTCAAAAGCATACGATCCATATGAGAATGTTATTGATGTCATGACGGAAGCGATGGAAGTCGGACACATCGATAAAAAAATGTTTGAAATCATTAAAAATCCACAGAGAGAAACAAAAGTATATTTGCCGGTTGAAATGGATGATGGCACGATCAAAGTGTTTGAAGGATATCGTGTACAGCATTCTAATATTCGTGGTCCTTTTAAGGGAGGTATTCGTTACCATCAGGACTGCACGTTATCGGAAGTGAAAGCGTTAGCAACTTGGATGTCCTTAAAATGCGCGGTAGCCAATATTCCTTACGGCGGGGCGAAAGGTGGCATCAAAGTAGATCCGTCTACGTTATCGGAACGTGAACTGCGCAATCTGACACGAAGATATACCTTTGCTATTGCGCCGATCATTGGTGCGGATACAGATATTCCGGCACCGGATGTCAATACCAATGCACAGACGATGGCATGGGTGTTGGACACCTACAGTCAGTTAAACGGAAAGCCTTGCCCGGGTGTAGTTACAGGTAAACCTGTAGAACTCGGTGGTTCACGAGGGAGAAATTCAGCAACCGGCCGTGGTGTAGTGATCAGTACAAAATTGCTGCTTGCCAAAGAAAATAAAGAGCTTGCCGGAACAAAGGTTGCCATTCAGGGAATGGGTAATGTCGGAAGTAATGCGGCAAAGATTTTTTATCATCGCGATGTGAAAGTGATTGCGATCAGTGATGTGTCAGGCGGCTTATATTGTGAGGAAGGGTTGGATATTGACACGATCTGCACCTTTTTGGAATCTACCGGTAAACTGCTCAAAGATTACGAGGCGGATGGTGTCAGTCATATCAGCAATGCAGAAGTTCTTACTTGTGAATGTGATGTGCTTGTTCCGGCAGCACTGGAGAATCAGATCACGGCAGACAATGCCTCTGAGCTGCGCTGTAAATACATTGTAGAGGCTGCGAATGGACCAACCACGGAAGAGGCAGATAAAATATTAGAGAAGCGTGGCATCACGGTTGTACCGGATATTTTTGCAAATAGTGGTGGCGTGATCGTATCTTATTTCGAGTGGGTACAGAATATCCAGGAATTAACCTGGGAGCGTAATCAGGTAAATGAAATGTTAGAATCACTGATGACGAAATCCTTTACTGCAATCATGGATGTCGTAGAAGAGTGTAAATGTACGGTGCGCATGGCGGCCTATATTGTGGCACTGCGCAAGCTTATTTTCGCAGAAAACATGAAAGGAATATTCCCGTGATGTTATAACCTGCAAAATCAATCTTCAACGTCCTTTGCGTGATTTCTTATTTTGTTCCATCTCTGATGAATACATGCCTGAAGGATTGTCTGAGATGTCCCGGTTTAGCAAGGTATCATCCATTTTTGGACGGGACGCTTTCGCTACGATGCGCTACGTCACGTTACTTAATGTCTCTGAAATACGAGACATAAGTAACGACGAGCGCAAAGTCCCTTTCAAAAATGATGATTACCTTGCTTCCGGGACTTCGAGTTTCCGAAAGGCATGTAAATCAATCATCAGAGATAACAAAATCTAGAATTCACGAAAAAAAGAGCAAAACCAGCGTTTTGCTCTACAAGAATTGCTAAAGCAATTCTTGGCGATGTCACGCTACATAACAGCAATTTTCTATCAACCAAAAACGTAAATGCGGCAAGGCAATTACTATAGTTCTCTGATGGCAGAAATTGCTCTTTGGTGGCTGCAAAATGCTATATAGTCATTGACATAATAAGCAATATGTGGTTGTGGAGGATTTGAGGTATGGGAAGTTTGAGTAACTAAAATTTCATCTTAAGAATTTCTTAAGAATTTGTTCATATTCTCTTCTTAAAAATATGTATAATAAATATCGTAGTAGGAATTAGAGGGACTTCCTGCTACAAGGTACATGATTTGATGTTCACGGAATATCAGATGAGAGGGAACCATAAATTTGAGGGACAATGAGGAGAGGATAATGAAGGGTATATTAAGAGGGGCATATTGTGTTGCTTTGAGCATTAGTATTTTTTTGTGTGGTGTAATATTGGCGCTATCTTGCAGAGGTATTACACTGTACAAAAAGGAATTACTGCAAAATGGAATGACAGTTGCAATTACACTATTTATGGCGGCTTGTATAGTAATGTTATGTGTTTATGGGAAGGACAAGCTGCAGACAACGAGACGTAAATTTTCCGTATTCATGTTTTTATTGATCGGTTTGGCGCAGATCGCATTCTTATTATTGGTATCCAGACCAATGACGATCGCAGATCCGGCACGTGTTCAGAACGAGGCACTTGCCATGTTAAAATATCATCACGGTCAGATGGATCCAACGAATTCTTATATGCAGAATTATGGCAACAATCATTTTATTACCATTTGTTTTTATTACTTTTATAAATTTTTGACGGATGTTGGCATTACAAAGGTATGGGTGCCTACGGTAGTGCTAAATGTTTTGGCAATTGATCTGGGCATTTTACTGACGTTCCTGTCTGTAAAAAAAATGCGCGGGATCGGTACGGCAAACTTTGCATTAGTACTATTTTTCTTGTGCCCGACAACCTATTTATGGCTGACTTCTGTGTATACCAATACGTTATCTTTTCCGTTTATTATGGGTATTTTGTATCTGGGACTCATTGACAAGCCGGCAAAAAGATGGCGGGTGGCGGTACACGATGTGTTATTGGCAGTCGTTATGGCGGTTGGTTACCGTGTGCGTCCGACAACGATCATTCCAATTATTGCGCTGGGGTTGTATTTGACGGCGCGTCTCGTCGCAGACTGGCAGAATCGCCGTGCTTTAAGGGCATCAGAGACAATGAAAACGGAGAATGATTCGGAAGAACAGCAGCATAGCAGACAAAGGGTATTGGAGGGTGCAGTTCGTGTCGGACTCGTTGTCTGCGTGAGTATGGCAGTGTTATTTTCCAGCAGCAATTTGGTAGCAAAGCATGTTGATGCGAAGAAGTTTAACCAGCAGTTTCCTGTTGTACACTGGGTCATGATGGGAATGAATGAAAAGAGCAAGGGCGGTTTTAATCGTAACGACCGGAGATACACCTCTTCGTTCCCGACCAAGGAACAAAAGCAGAAAGCAGATATCGCTCGCTTGAAACAACGTGTCAAAAAGATGGGTCCGGTTGGTCTTGCCAAGCATTTTGGCAATAAAATGATGCGTGTATGGGCAATGGGCGATGATGATGGAATAACGAATGCGCAGTATGCATATCAATATCCACCGTTCTTTCGTTATTTTGCAGGAAAGCAAAATGCATGGTTTATGATCTATATGCAGGCCTTTCGTATTGCGATGTTATTTTTGATGTTGTGCGCAATGTGCAGACAGTTTCTGCAGAGAGAAGCAGCACCGGGGGCAATGTATACGCTTACGTTTGCGGGTGCAGTTATGTTTTTTATGCTGTGGGAAGCCGGCAAGCGATACAATATATGCTTTACCGGAGTGTGCCTTTTACTCATGGCAGAAGGGGCTGATGGATTTACAAATACTGTTTTTAACAAAGGGGATGCGTGGCTTAAAGCACATTTCAACGGAATGCGGCTGCACGCTGCCAGATTGGTGGTGCTTGCGGTTGGTCTGTTCTGCTTTGCCGGAAGTTTTGCGGCGGCGAACCAGCTTAGTCATCCTAGAACATATGTAGAGATTCCGTATTTTAATTCCAAACGTGGAAAGGATGAAGAGCCGATTCGTTGGCGGTATCATAAGAATCCAAAAGTTTTGGAACAGACGATTGAACAAGGGCAGTTGGAATGGCGTAATCGTTGGAACCGTATTCGACTGTATTTCTGGAATCTTGCACCAAACGAATCGGGTGATGAGTATCGTATTCAAGTGCTTGCACTGGACGATAAAGAGGTTTTATATGATAAGACGATCGCACCAAATCAGGTGAAGCGGGAAGGCTATACGATTGCAATTGCAAAGAATAAGCTCAAACAGAGAGATTCGCAGATCGGTTATTTGATCCGTTTGACACACGTAGGTGCAAGCGACCGCCTGATACCGATGATATGCAGATTCCCATTGTTAGATCCTTATCCATACGGCGAATTAAAGGTGGATGGACAGTATAAAGATTGGGATCTATCGATGAAAATTTTTCGCAAGAAAAATGCATAACATAGAGAACACAGAATGTTCACAAAATTTATTAGCACTCACTATTGACGAGTGCTAATAATAGTGGTATAACATAATCAGAACAAGGAAAAGGAAATGCTTAGAAGAGTTTCTGAGTATTTCAGTAGTGACAGACTATATAGTCTGTACAGAGTTGGAAGGAGCGATGACTTATGTTAATGCCAAGTATTTTTAGTAGAGATTTTATGGATGACCTTTTTGATATGCCACAGAGAACTTACGCCAAGAGCTATTCAGCGAATGGATTAATGAAAACGGATATCAAGGAGTCCGAGGAAGGATTTACGGTAGAGATGGATCTGCCGGGCTTTTGCAGAGAAGATATCAGTGCAGAGCTGAAGGATGGTTATCTGACCGTTACAGCAACTGCTAAGAAAGCAGAGGAGAATACTTCGGACAAGAAAGAGAAGTATGTTCAGAAGGAACGTTTCCATGCAACTTGCAACCGCAGCTTTTATGTTGGTGACAATATGAAACAAGAAGATATTAAGGCGAAGTTTGAAAACGGTGTTTTGACATTACAGGTGCCAAAGAAGGAAGAGATTCCGGAGGAGCAGACCAAGAAGTTTATTACGATTGGTTGATCATCAATGCAAACTTCCCATACGAAAGGCTGCAGGGAGGTGGAGTGAATGAAGACGAAGCAGGATTATTATGACACCTTAGGGATATCAAAGGATGCGGATGATGCGTCGATCAAGCGAGCCTACCGTAAAATGGCCAAGAAATATCACCCGGATATGAATCAGGGTGATCCGAATGCTGAGCAAAAATTTAAGGAAGTTACGGAAGCTTACAATGTGTTAAGTGATAAGGAAAAGAAGAAACTTTACGATCAATTTGGTTCTGCAGCATTTGAGGAAGGTTTTGATCCGACCGGCGGCACGGAATTTCACTATTCCGGTGGCGATGCATCGGGGATGTATGGTGATATTTTTGATAATCTTTTTGGTGGCAAAGGCGGTTTTAGCGGACACTTTGGTTTTGGTGACGGTACATCGTGGCACAGTAGCGATGGAAAAACCTGGAATACAGGGGATGGTGGATCATGGCATGTGGGCGGCGATTATGGCAGATCGAGCTTTTTTGACACCTATGAAGATGCCGGTCGGAAATCAGGTCAGGATGCGAGGGCGCACATTTCGATCACTTTTGACGAAGCAGTGTATGGATGTGACAAGGTCATTACTTTGCAAGATGGAGAGCGCGGTCAGAGCAGAACGCTGCATGTGCACATACCGGCAGGTATTGACGATGGCAATCGCATTCGCTTAAAAGGTGAGGGACATCCGGGAGTTTATGGTGCACCCAAAGGTGACCTTTATCTGCAGGTATCTGTCGGCACTAAACCGGGTTTTGAGCGTAAGGGCTTGGATATTTATACGAAAGTCAATGTACCATATACGACAGCAGTACTTGGGGGCAATGCCCGCGTGCACACGCTATACGGAGATGTTGACTGTAAGATCCGGGAAGGAACGCAGAGCGGTACCAAGATACGACTAAAAGGAAAAGGTGTTGTATCCAAAAAGAATGCATCTGTGCATGGGGATCAGTATGTTGAAATCGGAATTGAAGTTCCGAAACATTTGTCGTCACAGGCAAGGCAGAAATTGCGCGAATATGCGGAGGCAAGCTAATCCTATAATGTAGCCCGATCATATCAACAAAGAGAATAATTCTTGATAAACTGTTCATAATAAAGATAGAAACTGTAGGTTATTGAGAGCAGAAACGAGGAGAATTATGATCTTAAAACAAAATGAAATTGATGTGATCACAGAATTGCAGACACAGGAAAAGAATTGTGTGGAAAAGTACCGCCGTTACAAAGAGCAGGCAAAAGATGAGGAATTGAAAAATCTGTTTGGTGAGATCGAGCAGCTCGAACAAAAACATTACGATACACTGGGGCAGGTACTGAATGGTGATGTGCCATGTTGTGACTGCAATGATTCCAGAGGAAAAGACTATGCGCCAACTGCAACGTATAGTACAGCCGGAGATAGTGAGGATAAGCAGGCGGATAATTTCTTGGTTACTGATTGTATCGGCACGGAAAAGATGGTTTCTTCGGAGTATAATACAAATGTGTTTCGCTTTGGAGAACCTTCAGTTCGTAAATTGCTTGCAGATATTCAGGTCGAGGAACAGAATCATGCAGAGATGTTATATAAATACAAAACAGTAAATGGAATGTCATAAAGTATAAAGATATTTCCTAACAGATAAGTAAAGGGGCAAGGCTTGTGTCTTGCCTTTTTTAATTAATAGGAAACTGCTGTTGTGTAGCGTGGCATCACCAAGAATTGCTTTAGTTTTTTTGATGGCAGGATAATTTACTATGTCGGCTGCAAAATAGTCATTGATTTACTGACATAATAAGCGATATGTGGTTGTGAGAAACGGTGGGGGATGGGAAGTTTGAATATCTTGATCGAAAATGGAGCTTGACGAGGAAAAGAAAAACACGTAATATAGTATCCGATACTACGTACAGAAGTAAACGGTGCCGCAATGGCATATGAAGTGACGAAATGTCGGAAAGGAATGAAGTATGAAATCATTACGTATAGGAGATATTACGCTAGAGAAGCCAATTATTCAGGGAGGTATGGGAGTTGGAGTCAGTCGAGGCAGATTGGCAGGCGCTGTATCTGCCTGTGGAGGCCTTGGTGTGATCTCCTCGGCACAGATCGGATACGATGAACCGGAATTTGCAACGGATCAAGTACTTGCGAATGAAAAAGCAATACGTAAGCATATCGCACTGGCAAAGCAAATATCCGGGGATAAGCCGGTCGGTATAAATATCATGGTGGCATTGAAGCATTACGAAGATCATGTGCGAACGGCAGTTGATGCCGGAGTAGACGTCATTATATCAGGAGCCGGTTTACCGATGCGGTTACCGGAATATGTCGGGGATTCCGGCTGCAAGATTGCACCGATCGTTTCATCTGTCAAAGCGGCGCAGATCATACTTCGCCAGTGGAAAAAGAAGTACTGCAGGACAGCCGACTTTATTGTTATAGAAGGTCCTAAGGCGGGAGGCCATCTTGGATTCAAAAAAGAGGACATTGCGACAATTACGGCAGAAAAGTATGAGCAGGAGATAAAAAATATTATTCAAGTCGTACGAGAGTACGAACAGGAATTTGCTTGTGAAATTCCGGTTATAGTTGCCGGTGGCATTTTTGATCATAAAGATATAGAACATGCTTTGGAAATCGGGGCTGACGGTGTTCAGATCGCATCGCGTTTTGTTGCAACAGAGGAGTGTGATGCTTCGGATGCGTATAAGCAGGCATATATTAATGCAAAAGCAGAGGACATTACTATTGTCATGAGCCCGGTTGGGATGCCGGGACGTGCGCTCAACAATGTATTTGTTCAGCGTGTGAGCCGACAGCGGGAAGAGATCAAAAAATGCTACAATTGTTTGGCTAAATGCAATCCTGTTGAAGTGCCGTACTGCATCACCAAAGCACTTATATCAGCAGTGCAGGGAGATTTGGATCATGGTCTGATATTTGTGGGAGCGAATGTTGATAGAATTGATCGAATGACCTCCGTGCAGGAGCTGATGGCAGAACTTACAAACTGAAACTTCCCACACCTCATTATCTCACGCAACTACATTTTGCTTATTATGTCAAAGCATGCTAAGTGTTTTGCAGCCACAATATAGCGGCTTCTGCCGACAGAGAACTATAGTAATTGCCTTGCCGCTTTTTCGTTTTTGGTGATTTCTAAATTTTGTTGTCTCTGATGCTTGCTCTACATGCCCTTCGGAAACTCGAAGTCCCGGAAGCAAGGTAATCATCATTTTTGAAAGGGACTTTGCGCTCGTCGTTACTTATGTCTCGTATTTCAGAGACATTAAGTAACGTGACGTAGCGCATCGTAGCGAAAGCGTCCCGTCCCAAAATGGATGATACCTTGCTAACCCGGGACATCTCAGGCAATCCCTCGGGCATGTATTCATCAGAGACTTAACAAAATAAGAAATCACCCAAAAACTCTGCGTTCTGCGGCAATTATCTTAGTTCTCTGCCGACAGAATAAGTTAGCTTATCGGCTGCAAAATACTATATTTATTGCTGACATAATAAGCAATATGTGGTTCTTGCAGTAGCTTCCGGTATGGGAAGTTTTAGTTACAAATTAATAAAATTTGCGTTTTTTTGACTTGTGATTTGCCTTGTAACCATAGAGGAATATCGTTATAATGTAATAAATATATAATGACAGGGGAGCAAGTGAGCATATGAAAAAGGCGATTAGTATAGGAATACAAGGTTTTTCTGATCTGAGAGAGCAGGATTGCTTTTTTGTGGATAAAACAAATTTTATAAAAGAATGGTGGGAAAAACGGGATGTTGTAACATTGATCACGCGTCCACGCCGTTTTGGTAAGACATTAAATATGAGTATGCTGGACTGCTTCTTTTCTAATAAATATGCGAACCGGGCGGATCTGTTTGAGGGGCTTTCTATATGGCAGGATGAAACGTATCGGAAACTGCAGGGAACATATCCTGTGATCTTTTTGAGTTTTGCTGCTGTGAAAGCAGGCAATCTGGAGGATGCAAAAACCCAGATCAAGCAGGAGATTACAAGGCTGTACTGGGAAAACAGGAATCTCATGAAAGAAGATATTTTTGGTGAGGATGAGCGTGAATTATATTACCGGACAACAGTAAAGATGGATGATGTTACGGCACAGGATTCTTTGAGAAATTTGTCTGTCTGGATGGAACGTTATTATGGCAAGAAGGTCATCATCCTTTTGGATGAATATGATACTCCAATGCAGGAGGCGTATGTTCAGGGATACTGGGATGAATTTACGTCTTTTGTGAGAAGTCTGTTTAATGCGTCTTTTAAGACAAATCCTTATCTGGAGCGAGCAATTATGACGGGAATTACCAGAGTATCCAAGGAGAGTATTTTCTCCGATTTAAATAATTTACGTGTCGTAACGACGACTTCCAATCTGTATGCAGATTGTTTTGGTTTTACGGAGGAGGAAGTTTTTGCTGCACTGGATGAGTATGGAATGGGAGATAAAAAGGATGAAGTGAAACAGTGGTATGATGGTTTTACTTTTGGAGAACACAGAGACATTTACAATCCGTGGTCCATTACGAATTATCTGGATGAACATAGATTATATCCATACTGGGCATCCACAAGCTCCAATGGGCTTGTGAGCAGATTGATCCGGACGGCATCTGCAGATGTGAAGGAGAAGATGGAGGATCTGCTGAGGGGACAGGCGATCACTGTAAATTTTGACGAGCAGATCGTATATAACCAGTTGGATGACAATGAAGAGGCGATCTGGAGTCTTCTGCTTGCCAGTGGTTATCTGAAAGTGCAGAATATAGACTACCGTGGGATTACTTTGGAACCATGGTACACGTTGGATATTACAAATATTGAGACACTGAGCATGTTCATGACAATGTTCCGGGGATGGTTTAAAAATAAAGATGCAAATTATAATGATTTCGTGAAGGCACTGTTAAAGGGAAGTCTCAAGGAAATGAATATTTATATGAATGATGTTGCACTTGCAACCTTCAGCAGCTTTGATACAGGAAAGAAACCTTCTGAGAAAAGTCAGCCGGAGCGGTTCTATCATGGATTTGTTCTGGGACTTTTAGTGGAGTTGCGGGACAGGTATCAGATCCGTTCCAACCGGGAGAGTGGATATGGACGATATGATGTGATGCTTACACCGGTGACAGAGGTGGATGATGCCATTGTGATCGAGTTTAAAGTGCATGAATCGGATGAGGAGGAATCTTTACAGGATACCGTTCGGACGGCTTTAGATCAGATCAAAGAGAAGAACTATGATGCCGAACTGCTATTACAGGGAATACCGGCAGACAGGATCCGTCATTACGGCTTTGCCTTTGAAGGAAAAAAGGTTTTGATCGGACAGGACGAAATTCAGAATGTAGCAGTGAGGAGGTGATTTTGTGTCAGAAATACAAAAACCATTTATTTTACACAGCGAATACAAACCTACCGGTGATCAGCCCCAGGCGATCGACGCTTTGGTCAAAGGTTTTGAAGAGGGCGACCAATTCCAGACTTTGCTTGGTGTGACGGGTTCCGGTAAGACCTTTACGATGGCAAATGTCATTGCGAAGCTGAACAGACCGACTTTGGTCATTGCGCACAATAAGACATTGGCGGCACAGCTCTACGGCGAGTTCAAGGAATTCTTCCCGGAGAATGCGGTGGAGTATTTTGTTTCCTAGCATGAGAAAGTCACAAAACAGGTGGTATTTTGTGGTGTGTGGATGGTTGAACATCCAAATGTTGTGGAAGTGGTAGTGGTGAGAGCATAGGTGAAAAGCGGGTGGATGAAGAGGGTTTGTGACTTTTCATCGCCTGCTTTTTGATTATGTAATTTGAAAAAAATTAGTGTATAGGGGTTGAAGTGTTGATATAATCAAAAGACAAAGGTAAGACAGGAAGGAGAAAGATATGTTACAAATTATTTCAGGTAAATTTTATCAGAATAAAGAAATTCATAATAATCCGACACAAATGTTTTTATATTCAAATGCAAATATTGAAAATGAGTTTGAAATAGTGGGGATAAAAATAAAGCAAGTAGATAATATAGATAATATTTACAAATATAGTATAAATTTTGACAATAAGATAGAACAGCAATCAGGAAATTTTTCTATTGTAAATGCATGGAGTGACGTTGTTTTATTTCAAGTGAAAAATGTATTGACTTTTTATTTTGATTCTTTCTGGGATGAAGAAGAATATGTTGTAAAAAAAATGTGCAAAGAGAGAATAAAAAAAGGAAGTCGGATGGAATATGTTCCGGCTAATTATGTAAGAAGTATTCTTAATAAAGAGCGTAAAGTAGATGAGAAAAGAATACTGGAGGAGAAGGAAAATGTAAGTAATTTGATTGCATTGAGCAGAGAAGACTATGTTACAGTAATAACATGTATAAAGACATATTGTGCATCAGTTAGATTACTTGAAACAGATCCGAATTTAGCATATTCAATGCTTGTTTTTGCACTAGAATCATTGTCTCAAAGTTATGATAAGTATGAACCAAAATGGGAGGATTATGATGAGAATATAAAAGGAAAACTTGAAAAAAAGTTTAAAATGATGGATGAAACTTTGGCAGAAGAAATAAAAAATATATTATTAAAAAATGCACATTTAAAGTTAAGCAAAAGATTTTTACATTTTATTCTTAATTATTTAAATGATGATTTCTATTTCGCAAAAGATATTTCCAATAAAATACAAAGGGATGATGTGGAGAGAGCATTAAAAAACGCATATAATATAAGATCAAGATATGCACATGCATTAAAGCTTATTATAGATCAATCGGCAGTGGATAATATCTCAAAGGTAAGTGATTATTTTAGAAATAATAGAGAGCCGTATTTAACATATAGCGGGTTATTGAGGGTAATGAAATATGTAGTAATTGAATTTGTAGGACAAAAAGAAAAAGTTGAAAGAGAGTCAATTGATTGGCAAAAGGGATTACCAGGAATTATAGATGTAAAATTAGGTCCAGAATTTTGGATGTCAAAAAATGAATCATCAAAATGTGAAGGGGCATCAGCAAGACTACAAGGATATATAGAAGGTTTGATGGAAAAGAAAGCATATGATATAACGGATGTTATGAAAACATATATAGAAAATTTTGAACATGTAAAGGAAGAATCAAAAAGAAGCATTTTTGCATTATGTATTTTATGGAACGCTACAGTTAAGCACGATTCTGAAAAGAAAAAGTATTATAATGATTTTATAGAAAAACATATATCTAGATTAAACGTATGTTGTATTCAAAATATGGTTTTGCTGGCAATTCCATTCAAAGAAAATTATGAGTTTGAGTGGAAAGAAAGTGAAGAAGAAATAGAAAAAATTATTCTTGAATATATAAGAAATAGAAAAAAAGAGACTTCATTTATGTTTCCTAATATTATCGAGACGATAATCTATTTAAGAATTGCAGAAAAATTTAGTTGTGTTGAAAGACAGATATTCTGGATTGAAAAAGCAAAATATAATAGTTCCAATAATCCAAAGGTTCTTAAAATTATATTGGAAGACAGTACCATATCAGAAAAAATTGATGCGATTTGTGAATATATGTAATAATATAGTTTGTACATAGCCGATTGGTTCAATATGAGTCAGTCGGCTTTTTTCATGCCCATTTTTATACATAGCCAGTGCCGTAAAAAGGATTGGCTATTAAATTTTTCGAGGAAGGAGGAAACCATATGACCAAGTGTAAAGTAATTGCCCTTGCAAATCAGAAAGGAGGAACAGCAAAGACCACAACGACATTAAATCTGGGAATTGGTCTTGCACATCAGGGGCGAAAAGTATTATTGGTCGATGCTGATCCACAGGGAGACTTAACAACCGCTTTAGGTTGGACTGATGCAGATAATCTTCCAATTACGTTGGATACACAAATGAAGAAAATATTACAAGACGAACCATTTGTGTATAACGAGGGAATTTTACATCACAAAGAAGGAGTAGATATTATTCCAACCAACATCGAGCTATCGGGAATGGAAATCTCACTGGTAAATGCCATGAGCAGAGAGCAGACTTTAAAGCTGTATCTGGCAGATTTGAAAAAGGATTATGATTATATCTTGATTGATTGTATGACTAGTTTGGGAATGCTGACCATCAATGCATTAGTCGCCGCAGATAGTGTAATTGTTCCGGTGCAGGCTCATTATCTTCCATTAAAGGGCATGACACAGTTAATGAAAACAATCGGCAAGGTACAAAGGCAGCTAAATCCTAATCTGAAGATTGATGGAGTCTTACTGACACTTGCAGATATGCGGACAAAACTTGCAAGAACAACAGAGGATAGCCTTTGAGAAAATTACGGAAAACATATCCGAATTTTTAAAACGGTTATTCCAGTGGCTATCACAGCGGCAGAAAGCAGTGCAGCAGGACAGAGCATTTATGAGTAGAGAGAATAATCCGGTAGGTTATGCAGAAGATGCGGCCAGCGAGTATGCTGACCACATTTTTCACGAAACAGGGCATCAGGTACGCAGACAGGCAGGAAAGATTATTGAACGGAGGAAAGAGAAAACTTCTGTTTCTTCGCCTGTCGAAGAAACAGTTTACCAGCCGAAAGAACAAATCCGACCAGTACCGTCTTCAGGCGGAGAAACGGCACAGAAGCAGGGAAAAGAACTTGCTGTCAAAAAAATCAAGACCATTGAACGGGATAAAAGAACCATCAAGACCGGGAGAGCATCGGAACAGGTTGTAAAGAATACCGGAAAAGGTATTATCAAGACTTCTGAAAAAGCGGTCAAGACTGCAGAACAAACGGCAAAGACCAGTATCAAAACATCGGAGCAGACAGCAAATGCTTATGTCCAGGCAATGCAGTATTCCATGAAAAAGGCAGAAAAAGTAGTGCAGACAGCAAGACAGACAGCACGAGATACTACGATTGCAGTGAAAAAGACAGCAAAAGCGGTAACACATGCGATAAAAGCGTTGATTGAAGCTACAAAAGCATTACTGAGTGCATTGACTGCAGGCGGTTGGATTGCGGTTATGATTTTGATTATCGTCATTTTATTTGGTGGATTTCTATGCATGACAGGTGGGGATAATTCCAGTACGGTTTCTTCGGTTAGTGCAGAAGTAGAAGCATATGAACCACTAATCCGTCAGTATGCAAATCAATATGGCATTGGAGAGTATGTGGAACTAATCAAAGCCATTATGATGCAGGAATCAGGTGGGAGAGGACTTGACCCGATGCAGTGTTCAGAAGGGAGCTTTAATACAAAATACCCCAAACAGCCGAATAGAATCACTGATCCAGAGTATTCGATTTCTTGCGGAGTGCAGGAGATAAAAAGCTGTCTGGAACGTGCAGGAGTAAAAAATCCTCTGGATATGGAAAATATTAAACTGGCATTGCAAAGTTACAACTACGGAAATGGATATCTGGAATGGGCGAAAGCCAGAGGTGGATACACCCTTGCAAATGCGGCAGAATTTTCCGATATGATGGCACAGAGAATGGGGTGGAGCAGTTATGGGGACAAGCAGTATGTACCACATGTGCTTCAGTATTATGCATTTGGAAGAATCCCGACAGGCATCGGCAATCAGGCAATCGTTCAGGTGGCAGCATCGCAGGAAGGAAAAGGCGGAACAATCTACTGGAGTTGGTATGGATTTGGAAGCCGGGTAGAGTGGTGTGCCTGCTTTGTGTCATGGTGTGCAGACCAGAGTGGTTATATCCAGAGTGGAGTCATTCCGAAATTTTCTCTTTGTTCGGACGGTGTGAAATGGTTTGAAAGTAAAGGCAGGTTCCGGGACGCCAGTTATACTCCGGCGGCAGGAGATATTATTTTCTTTGACTGGGGAAACAATGGAACGATTGACCACGTTGGAATTGTAGAGAGCGTTAGTGGTGGAACCGTAAATACCATTGAAGGCAACAGTGGGGATAAAGTAGCAAGACGGAGTTACAGTATCGGAAGCAGTAACATTTATGGATATGGTGTTCCGGCATATTAGAGAAAAATGTTGTTTGGAATGATAGCGGAGATATTTATAAAAGTAAATCGCCTTTTTAAAAACGAAAAGAACCAGTGAGAGAATCGTTAAACTTCACTTACTGGTTCAATTCGTTTTAAATTTCTCGGACAACTCTGTCAGTTCTTTCGCCGTTTCTTGAGTGTGATGTAACAGGGTGTCACGCATTTCTGGCGGACAGCTAGAATAAAGCATTTTCATCTGATTAACACCTTCATCCTCCAGAGAGACATCTGGATTTATAAGTGTGTCCAAAGAGATGTGCAGAACCGTTGCCAATGCTCTTAAAATTAAATAGGAAGGATTCATTTTTCCCTTTTCAATATTGGCGATTTGCTTTACAGAAACATGGCTCAGATCAGAAAGTTCCTGCTGTGTCAGCTCTTTATTCTTTCGGGCTTTCCGCATTTTCTGCCCTAAAGCAGTTAAATCATCAATCGGCATAATCATTTACCTCAAGAATATTGTATCGTTCCGGTTTATATGATGGAACGACCTTATTATGCCTGACAAGCTGTACGATTATGCCGATTATATAAAGCTGCGATTGGTGATAAACTTGTATTGTTCGAAATAAAGAACTATAATGTACTCTGTGGAGGTGCGAAATGGACTATATGACATTGAAAGAGGCCGCCGAGAAGTGGGGCGTGACACCTCGTAGGGTAAATTATTATTGTGCTGGTGGGCGTATCCCCGGTGCTGTGAAAATGGCCGGTGTTTGGCTACTCCCTAAAACTGCGGAGAAGCCAACTGATAGGCGCAGAAAGGAAGGAAAAAAGAATAATGAAGATTCTCTTAATTGAAGATGATATAGAAATAAGTGAAATGTTATGTAGCTATCTTATAGCAGAAAATTTTGAAGTTGTCTGCGCTACCGATGGTCAAAAGGCATGTGAGGCTTTCGACATTGGTTCTTATAGTATCGTCTTGTTGGATTTGATGATTCCCAAAATTACAGGTATGAATGTAATGAAGTATATTCGTCAAAAAAGTACGGTGCCAATTATCATCATTTCTGCAAAGGATTCGGATTCCGACAAAACTTTAGGTTTGGGCCTCGGTGCGGATGATTATATTACAAAACCGTTTTCCATAACAGAGGTTATGGCGCGTATTAAAGCAAACATACGGAGAAATACCGAATATGCTGCCGTACAGCCAGAGCAAACGAAACTTGTGTGGGGCCCATTGGTTATGAACTTGGAAAATCACACCGTCACAAAATCAGGCGAGATTATCGAACTAACCGCAAAAGAATTTGATATTTTACGGCTGCTTCTGGAAAACCCACAAAGGGTCTACACAAAGGCTCAAATCTATTCTTTAATTTGGAATGATGCCTATACGGGGGATGAAAATGCCGTCAATGTTCACATCAGCCGTTTACGAACGAAAATTGAGGATGATCCACGAAAGCCACAAGTTGTTATAACTGTATGGGGAATTGGCTATAAGCTGGGAGAACAGAAATGAGCAATGCGACAATTATCTTTTTACTAACCCTCTGTATTATGATTTTAATCTGTATCATTGTGTACCAGCAGTTTGTATTCCATAACGGAACAAAAGCAAAAATACATGAGATCAGCAGCAAATTGAAAGAACTTCTTGACACCGACAGCGACGAAAAAGTGACAGTCTTTACCGATAATAAGGAACTGATAGAGCTCGCAACACAAATCAATCGAATGTTGGAAGATCGGCAAAAAGTAAAAGTTGAGTATCGGCGGGCTGAAATGGCATCTAAAAAGATGTTATCTAACATTTCCCACGACATTAAAACTCCCATGACAGTGATTCTTGGCTATTTGGAGATTATGCGTTTGAACGGAACCCAAAGCAATGAAATGTTGCAAAAGGTAGAAAGCACTGCCCAGCGGGTAATGGGATTGATTACACAATTCTTTACGCTTGCTAAATTAGAGGCTGGCGATACAGATATGCCATTGGAGCGTTTGAATGTGAACGAAGCCTGCCGGGAAAATATTTTGGATTTCTATGAACTCCTTTCACAAAAAAATTTTGAAGTGGAAATTAACATACCCGATCATGTGTTGTATGCAAATGCCAATAAAGATGCGTTGCAAAGAATTATGTTCAATTTGATTTCCAATGCAATTCGCTATGGCGGCGATGGAAAATATTTAGGTATGTTTTTGCGGGCAGATCAGGCACATATCTATATAGACATTGTGGACAGGGGCCGTGGAATTGAAAAAGAATTTGCCGATTCGGTTTTTGATCGGCTGTTTATGATGGAAGATTCCAGAAATAGTGCTATGCAGGGAAATGGTCTTGGACTGACGATTGCGAAAAATCTTGCCTTGCAACTCGGTGGCGATATTACTTTAGAAAGTCATCCGCACCAGAAAACAGTTTTCACTATTACGCTCAAGAAAATGGCCTATTAAACCATAGGTCATTTTCTTGAGAAAGAAATTTGTAAGAATTATTCAAGAGTTTTGAAAATCGAACTTTCTATAATGTCAGTAGAAAGGAGGGCAAGACAATGCCATTTATTTTACAAACAAGTGGTCTTTCTAAAAAGATCGGTAGTAAGGCACTTGTCACTGATGTTAATATTCATATTCCCAAAGGGGAAATTTATGGTTTTCTTGGTCCTAACGGAGCTGGTAAAACCACAGTGATGAAGATGATTACTAACCTTTGGAAACCTACCAGTGGGACTATTGAGGTGTTTGGAGAGGTATTGACTCCAAAATCCTATGAAGTCTTAAAAAGAATGGGAAGTATCATCGAGTTTCCCACCTTTTATGACCACATGACCGGGCGTGAGAACTTACAGCTTCATTGTGAGTATATGGGCTATTACAATGTTGACAGTGTTGAAAGTGCGTTGCAAATGCTGGACTTGACATCAGCAGCCGATCAGCCGGTCAAGAACTATTCCCTCGGCATGAAAGAACGCCTCGGAATTGCAAGAGCCATTATGTGCAAGCCGGAACTGCTTATTCTCGACGAACCCACAAACGGCCTTGATCCAGCAGGAATGAAACAAATCCGTGATTTATTAAAAACACTTTGTTCGGAGTACGGTATTACCGTTATGATTTCAAGTCACATTTTATCTGAAGTGGAGAGTATTGCGGATACCGTTGCTATTATCCATCACGGAAAAATGATGAAAGAAATTCGTATGCAAGATATTGAGGAAATGAACCTCAATTATGTGGAGCTTTCTGTCACGGATGAAAAGCGGGCTGCCTATGTCTTGACTGAAAAGTTGGGTCTGCAAAATTTTAAGATTCTTGACAGCGGTAAAATTCGCATATATGACCATGCAGCGTCTACCCAGCAGTTGACGAAAATACTGGCTCTGAATGATGTTGAAGTTGTGAGCATTGGAAAGAAATCTGAAACGCTGGAGGACTACTTCTTGAAGCTGACCGGGGAGGTAAAATATCATGCTTAAACTCATTAGGCTGGAATGGAAAAAGAATAATGTAGGCAAGTACATTCGCAATGTGGTTATCATGTCGGCTCTGATCTGCCTGTTCATATTTGCCCTTTGCTATTTGGGAATTGCCAATGATCCTGATACGGGTGTTCCTGATACGGCGCCGGGTAACAGTGCGATTTCTTCCTCTATCGAGCTGTTTACAAGCATGGCTTTTCTGGTGTTTACCAGTGTCATGTTGTCCACATACATTGTGAGCGCCTATAAAAACAAAACCATGAACTTAATGTTTGCGTATCCAATTAAGCGACAGAAAATTCTCGTTTCTCAAATGTTAGCTGTATGGATTTTCAATTTCGTGGCTCTGGTGCTGACAAAACTATTGATTTACGGCTGCATTTTACTTGGTGCACAATTCATGGTTTCCTCATTCCCACTGGACTACAACATGGCAAGTATGGGGTTCTATATTCAGTTACTCTTAAAGTCCGTTGTCATTGTAACCATGAGTTTTATCGCCTTGTTTATTGGTATGGCTATGAAGTCCTCAAAAGCTACCATCGTATCATCTTTTCTGCTGATTTTTTTGACACAGGCTAATGTGGGCGATTTTTCTTTGGCGGATAATGCCATTCTTCCTGTTGTACTTATGGTACTTTCCTTAATCTTTGCGTTTCTCTTGATTTACAATGTGGAAACTAAGGATTTGAACTAAATGCTCAACGAAATGAAAGTTCTTATAGTGATGCCAATTATAAATTGATATTAAGAGTTAATTAAACTGCCGGACGACGGCAAAAGAAAAAAAGCCGTCGTAGAGCAGACAATTTGACACGCCCATTTGAAACGGCGGCTTTGATTTTCAGAGCCGCCGTTTCTTTGCGTTTACACAAACCAATGACGACTTACAGGGACACGGTAGCCGACTGGAGGTTATATTAGCGTGTCTCGGTTGCTTTTTCAAAACTCATATTAGGAATTATATCGTTCCACAGCTTGGAAAAATGTATATGTCTACACTGAATCAGGGGTATATCAGAAAATTATATAATGCAGTTGCAGAGAAGTATGAATCAGTTGCGAAAAATGTCAGGACGATCATGAAAACATCATTGGAGTATGCATTTAACAAAAATGTACTGGCAACAAATCCAGCGAATGGAATCAATTTACCGAAGAAAATAAAAAAGACAGAGTATCGTGTCCTGAAAATTGACGAGAAGAAAACATTGACACTTCCGCAGGTGCTTCGATTGATTGAGGCAAGCAAGGAGACACCGATTCATATGCAGATTTTATTTGCTGTATTGATGGGGCTCAGAAGAAGTGAAATCAACGGATTGAAATACAGTGATGTCGATTACATTCACAGGACGTTGAGAGTAGAGCGTCAGTTGGGAAAGAAGCCAAACAGTAAAGCAGAAGACTGTGCACCTAAGATGCTGACAAAGCAGGAAATTAAAACAAAAACACCTGCGGGTGTGCGTGAACTTCCCATACCGGATTATGTATTTGAAGCAATTCTGGAAGAACGGAAAACTTATGAGAAGAACCGCAGACGCAGCCCAAAAGAGTTCCGGGACTGGAATTATATTTGTTGTTCTACATATGGGAATCCAAGGAGTAAAGGTTTTCATCAGAAATACTATAAAGACTTGTTGAAATCCTTGGATTTGCCCGATATTCATTTTCACCAGTTGAGAAATACCTATGCAACTATTTTGCTGAAGAATAGTTTTAATTCAAAAGGTGTTTCGTATTTATTGGGACATGCCAAGGAAATCATATCAGTAGACGTCTATGGAGATACGCAGGAAATCATAGAAGACTGTCTGGATGTATTGGGACCATTTATTGAAGAAGTTATTCCAAAAGAGCGGAAAAATCAGTATTATGATTATTCAAAAGTGATTGAAATAGACTTAATTCTGGAGGAATATTTCAACGCAGCATGATAAAAAATAGAATAGTAGTAAGATAGAAAAGTACAAATGAGAATCGAACATTTGTGCTTTTTTCTTGCTTTCATCTATATACTTTCAAAAAAATGTTTGATATAATAGGGACTGTTACAAGAACAAACAGTAAAAATATGACAGAACCGGAGCCTAGTATCAGCAGGCATTTCCGAGTGCTGTTTTATCCGCAAATATGAATTTTGTGACATTTATTCGTAACGAGACAAAAATGACCTCTATTCGAGACAAAAATGGGCATTTCGTTACGAATCTGATTACGAATTTTTGGCTGATAGTGATCGTACTAAAAGTCACAAATGGAGGAATTTACCATGAATGAGTTCAAATTAAAAGCCCCATATGAGCCTACCGGTGATCAGCCCCAGGCGATCGACGCTTTGGTCAAAGGTTTTGAAGAGGGCGACCAGTTCCAGACTTTGCTTGGTGTGACGGGTTCCGGTAAGACCTTTACGATGGCAAATGTCATTGCGAAGCTGAACAGACCGACTTTGGTCATTGCGCACAATAAGACATTGGCGGCACAGCTCTACGGCGAGTTCAAGGAATTCTTCCCGGAGAATGCGGTGGAGTATTTTGTATCCTATTACGATTATTATCAACCGGAGGCATATGTGCCATCTTCCGATACGTATATTGAAAAAGATTCTTCGATCAATGATGAAATTGACAAATTACGTCATTCTGCAACAGCAGCACTGACGGAGCGGCGGGACGTGATCATTGTAGCCAGTGTATCTTGTATTTATGGTTTGGGAAGCCCTATTGATTATCAGAACATGACGGTGTCTTTGCGTCCGGGTATGTGCAAAGACCGTGATGAAGTGATCCAAAAATTAATAGAGATTCAGTATAACCGTAATGATATGGATTTTCAGCGTGGAACATTTCGTGTGCGTGGCGATGTTTTGGAGGTATTTCCGATTTCAGAAGCGGATCAGGCGGTTCGTATTGAATTTTTTGGAGATGAGGTGGATCGCATTGTTCAAATTGATGTGCTGACCGGAGAGATTAAAGCAGAATTGGAACACATTGTTATTTTTCCGGCATCGCATTATGTTGTTGATAAAGATGCGATGGAGCGTGCAATCCGAACAATCGAGGCAGAGTTGGAAGATCGTGTGAAATATTTTAAAAGCGAAGATAAACTACTGGAGGCGCAGCGTATTGCTGAGCGAACCAATTTTGATATTGAGATGCTCCGGGAAACCGGTTTTTGTTCAGGTATCGAAAATTATTCGAGGCATTTATCGGGATTAAAGCCGGGAGAAACGCCACATACATTGATGGACTATTTTCCGGAAGATTTCTTGATCATGGTAGATGAGTCTCATATTACCATACCACAGATACGAGGCATGTATGCGGGAGATCGATCCAGGAAGACTACACTTGTAGACTATGGATTCCGTCTGCCATCTGCATTAGATAACCGTCCGCTGAATTTTGATGAATTCGAGTCGCATATCAATCAGATGTTATTTGTATCGGCGACACCGAATGTATATGAGCAGGAACACGAGCTGGCGCGTGTTGAGCAGATCATACGGCCTACCGGACTGTTGGATCCGGAAATTTCTGTTCGTCCGGTGGAGGGGCAGATTGATGATCTGGTAGGTGAGATCCGAAAGACGATCGATGCAGGAAATAAGGTTATGGTAAATACGTTGACAAAACGTATGGCGGAAGATCTGACGGACTATTTGAAGGAAATTGGGATTCGGGTGCGTTATCTGCATTCAGATATTGATACGCTGGAACGTTCGGAGATTATTCGTAATATGCGGTTGGATGGATTTGATGTATTAGTCGGTATTAATTTGCTGCGAGAGGGACTGGACATTCCGGAGATAGCACTGGTTGCTATTTTGGATGCTGATAAGGAAGGATTTCTTCGCTCAGAGATTTCTCTTGTTCAGACGATTGGCAGGGCCGCACGTAATGCAGAAGGACGGGTTATTATGTATGGTGATGTCATGACAGATTCGATGCGCCATGCCATTGATGAGACGAATCGAAGACGAAAGATTCAGATGCAGTACAATGAGGAGCACGGTATTACGCCACAGACGATCAAGAAGGCGGTACGTGATCTGATTAGTATATCGAAGAAAGCCGATGGCAACTCAGGCGATATTGAGAAAGATCTGGAATCTATGAGCAAGAAAGATTTGCAGCAGTTACGTAAGAAGTTGACGAAACAGATGCATGCGGCCGCAGCAGAGTTAAACTTTGAACTGGCAGCAACGTTGAGAGATCAAATGATGAAAGTTGTACAGCAGCTGAATGAGTAAAATTCTGCAGTCAAAGGTTGTATAAATCAGTGTTGGCGAATAATCGCAGATAGGGTATAATGATTACGTAATGTAATGAGGAACGTAAGGATTCGACAGATATTCCAGTACAGCGAAAATTAAGTTTTGGATAGTTTGGCGCAGAAGATTTTTCTGAGAGTGCTACTTCACAAACGTAGGCGTAGTGGTGGCTACGTCGAGGCTTGGGGAGTAGTGCTATCAGGAAAATAAGCAAGTCAAACTGCCAATCACTTAATATTCGCTGTACTAGAGAGAAGGGCAATAAAATTTTAGAGTATGCCTTATGTTTATTTCAAGAAGGGAGAAAAAGAATGACAAAGAAATGGCGGCGCGTATATGCGTGGGTGCTGACCGTGGCAATGGTCTTATCTATGGCAAATCTGCCGATTACCATTGCTAAGGCAGCATCGACACAGAATCTTACCGTGAAGAGCGGAGCAACCAGTGTAACGATTGCTAAGAATGAGTATGGCGATGATTATATTGGCGATATGTTTTTTAACATACCGGATGCCTTGAAAACGAAGAGTGCAATTTCTTCGAACAAGGTGACTTCCATGACGGTAAAGATCACGATCAAAAGTTTTACACAGGGAAGTGGCGCAAAAGCGCAAGCATTTATTTTTGCACAACCGGATGCATCGGGTGATTGGAATTGGAATCAGTCTTCGACTGCAGAGCTGGTTACCGGCAGTCAGTTAACGCTTACCTATTCCTTTGCAGATATGGATTGGAAAGGTGGAACAACGCTGGGAAATCTTGGCGTGCGTTTTGCCAATGCAGCCGAGGGGAGTACCGTGTCCTATTCTGTTGACTCTGCGGTGATCAATATGGCGGACAGCGGCAGCAGTGCGACAAGTAAGCCAAGCAGCGCGACAAGTAAGCCAAGCAGCACAGCAAGTGCCGGTGGCAATGTTTCGACAGACCAGATTGCGATCACGAGAAGTGTTGGCAGTGGAACAAATGATTATTATGCAGAATACAGTTTTTCTATCACAAATAACAGCAGCGAAACGGTTAGAGGTATTCAGATTTTAATACCGACATCGGGATCGGTTGACGTTGGCTATGTTGAGGGATTTTCTGCAGTGTATGATGCGGCGCTGGGAGGCGTTGTGGCATATTATTCGACAGAGATTGCAGCGGGAGCAACGGTTAGCAGCTCTTCTAATAAAGTTGGTTTTGGAAAACAGCCGTCTATTTCCGTTGGAAAATCTAATGTCATTGCTGTAAATTGTGCAGGTCCAAGTACCGGTGATGAACTGAATTATGAATTAACCGGACGTAAAGATGTTGCATATGCGGACACTCCGGTCGGCAGACATGGTAAACTGTCAGTACAGAAGGTTGACGACTATGCGGCACCGATCATGGTGGATCAGAATGGTGTGCCGACACAGCTTCGTGGAGCCAGTACCCATGGTATGCATTGGTTCCCGCAGTATGTCAATCAGAATGCGTTCCAGACATTGCGTGATGATTGGGGAATCAATATGGTTCGATTAGTTTGTTATCCACGCGATGGTGGATCGGTTGGATATTTGACGGGTGGAGACAGTACCAAACAGCAGCTTGATACATTGATTCAAAATGGTGTCGATTATGCAACCAAGCTCGGAATGTATGCGTTGGTAGACTGGCATGTGCATGCTTACAATCCAAATGAGTATTTGAAAGAGGCAAAGATATTCTTTACAAAGTACGCAACAATGTACAAGGATCATGATAATGTGTTATATGAGATTTGCAATGAGCCGACAGGCACAAATTGGTATAGTGGCAATGGCAAAGATCTTTATACATATTGTAGTGAAGTTATTAAGACGATACGTGCCATTGATCCGGATGCGATCATTATATGCGGAACGAATACTTGGTCACAGGATGTCGATCAGGTAGCGGCTAAGCCGATGAAAGCACTTGGTTATGAAAACATCATGTATACGTTCCATTTTTATTCCGCAACGCACAAAGAGAATTTAATGGAAAAAGTACGTCTGGCAACCAAGGATGGAACACCGATCTTTGTTACCGAATTTGGTATATGTTCAGCAGATGGTAATGGAAGTTATGACGCGGAAAATGCGGATCGGTGGATTGCGTTGTTGGACGAATTAAATATTAGTTTTGCATGCTGGAGTTATAGTAATTGTAATGAAAAATCGGCGTATTTTAAGAGCAGCTGCAGCAATGCCGGGGGCGATTGGACAGCGGATGATCTGACAACAACCGGTAAGTGGCTGATCAATACCTGTCGAGCACACGAGGAGAAAGAAAATGCATCCTATCCGGCAGTATCACCGTCAGCAGAACCGACGAAAGCACCAACAGTAACCGTAAAACCAACGGCAGAACCGACGAAAGCACCGACTGTAACGGAAAAGCCGACGACAGAACCGACGAAAGCACCAACTGTAACCGTAAAGCCAACGGCAGAACCGACGAAAGCACCGACTGTAACCGTAAAACCAACGGCAGAACCGACGAAAGCACCGACTGTAACAGAAAAGCCGACGACAGAACCGACGAAAGCACCGACTGTAACGGAAAAGCCAACGGCAGAACCAACGAATAAACCGACAGTAACGACTGCTCCGGACAAGGGGATACAGGAGGCACCATCGACAGCATTAACAATAGTGGCACGTACGTCTACCTCCTTAACCGTACAGGCAACCGTTGCAGCACCGGCAGGCAAGAGTTATGAATACACAATTGATGGCACATCATGGCAAACGCAGACCACCTTTACTGATTTACAGCCTGCTACAAGTTATACCGTGTCAGTACGCTATGCAGAAACCGACAACTATCAGGCTAGTATGATCTCTGACCATACGTTGACAGGAGGTACACTAGTTGAAGATGTGTATAAGATCGACTTGTCTAAGCTGGACGATACGACTTATGTCGATGGCATGTTTAGCAAAGATGATGCAACCGGTAAATCTTATGCAGCAAGTTATGATGCTTCCAGTAATGAATTGACATTATCCGGGACAGATCATACTTTTGAATTGGTCGCTGATAATGCGAAAGTCAAAATTATATTAAAGAAAGGCGTTTCTGCAGCGTTATGTGGAGTGACTTGCGGAAACATTTCCAGCGAAGATGATACAAGCCTTGAGATGGTTCGAGGTAGCAATACTACTGGAAGTATTGAGGCAGCAAATGTCATTGTTTCCGGTGGAACTAACAACACCGAGCAGATTATGGCAGATACTATTGCGGTAAAGGGCGGAAGTCTGACCGCTGTAGCTGCCAAAGAAAGTAATAAAACAGCATTATCTGCAGACAAGATCACAATCACGGATGGAGAAGTGACTGCGATCGGGGACGGAACAGGTGGCGCATTATATGCAGATAGTAAGATCTCTTTGATCGGAGGAACACTGACGGTGAAAGCGGGTCCGAATAAAACGGAAAAATCTGCTATTGATGTGAAATCAGATGAAAGCAGCGTTATCTTGGTCGGAGATATTAAGATCATTAATCAGACAGATGGCGCACTTGGAACGGACGATTTGTTCTCGAAGGAGACAATTTCCACAGGGGGAACAACGACGAAGTTAGTTACCGTAACATTTGATACAGTAGATGAAGTTTGGACCGTGACAGTGGAACAAGGTTCTGATATTATTTTGCCGAATAAACCAAAGGAGAATTTAATTTTACGGTGGTATAGTGACCGTGAGGTACAGGGATATGCCCCGGGAATTATATACACGGTACAAGAGAATACATACTTCTGTGCAAAATATTTTGATAAGGCGCCGGTAGAACCGAGCAGCAAGCCAACAGTGGCACCGAGCAGCGAACCTACCGTCACACCGAGCAGCGAGCCAACAGTGGTACCGAGCAGCGAGCCGACCGTGGAACCAAGTGAAGAACCAATCGCGACACCAACGGCAGAGCCAACGAAAGCGCCGGAACCAACGGCAGCACCGATAAAAACGCCGACACCAACGGCAGAGCCAACGAAAGCGCCGACAGTAACTGAAAAGCCAACGGCGGAACCAACGGATGCACCGGCGATAACACCGGTACCTAGTGATGATCCGACTGAAAGTGTTGCTCCAAGTGAGAAACCAACGGTCACACCAACGCAGAAGCCGGGAATTCAGGCAACCGGAATACGTGTTATTGCCAGTGTGAAAAAGGTAAGTAATCTTCCGGTAAAACAGAAATTGCAGCTTGCAGCAGGAAAGAGTATGCAGCTTACGGTGACTTTGTTGCCGATAGGAGCTAAGCCTCAGAAACTAACGTATACCAGCAGTAAACCATCAATAGCAAAAGTAAGCGGTAGTGGTAAGATTGTTGCTGGTAAGAAAGCCGGAACGACAGTGATCACGATTCGTACAGCGAATGGATTGCAAAAGAAAATTACCATTCGCGTTATGAAAAAAGCGGTGAAGAAGATCAAACTGTCTGGCGTTAAGAAGTTAAAGGTTGGTAAGAAACTCAAACTGAAAGCCAAAATCACGCCTAAGAAGAAGTATGCATCTGCTAAAGTATTCTGGGTATCTGGTAATACTAAAATTGCAACAGTGACACAGAGCGGTGTTGTAAAAGCGAAGAAGAAAGGCAAAGTTAAGATTACTGCAATTGCAACGGATGGCAGTGGTAAGAAGAAAGTGATCAAACTTACCATTAAATAAATTTTAACAGATCGACTTAGAAATAAGTGGCAAATATGCCTTTTGAAAATTTAGAAAAAGAACAACCAAGTATTTATTGGTTGTTCTTTTTTGCTTTATAGGAAACTTGTCGTTTCCTATAAAGCGAAAAATGCTCCGCGAGGATGCGCATCTCGCGGAGAAGAAGTTAGCTGTAAACAGCACCGCTCGAGCGCGAAAGAGTCGCAAGCGACTCTTTGTTCTTTAATCGGAAATTGCTGTCTGGCAATCTTAATTTTTTCTTAAGGAAACGGACATATATTACAGCTATAAATGTTGTAATATATAACCAAGGAGAAAATTATAAGCTCCATCGTAATATTACTATTGTAGCAAAACGGACAGCGCGATCAATTGTCCAACATAGAAAGGAGAGAGTAATATGAGGATGAAAAAATATGTAATGACGCTGGCATTATGTATCGCTGCAGGAGTTATGCTGACTTTACCGGCGCAGGCAGATGCAAAGTCAACCGGGAAGTTGACCAAAAACATCAAATGGTCTTTGAACTCTGATGAGACAGTATTGACAATCACAGGAAAAGGAACGGTGGATATCCGTAAATTTCGTAAAGAGGGAAGATACAAATGGCCTGGTTCAGAAGCGGGACAGCCGGCAATTTTTGACAAGCTGGTGTTTGGAGAGGGGATAACAACAATTTCATCTGGCTTTTTTTGTATTGAGGGTATCAAAACGATTTCACTGCCAAAGAGCTTTAAGAAGATCAAAGCGTCCAATGAAATGGATGCTGTCAATGGCTCTTTTGAACCATACAGCACGACATTAAAGAAACTTCAAGTGTCTAAGAAAAACAAGAAGTTCTCTGTCAGTAAGGGCATCTTGTATTCAAAGGACAAAAAGAAGTTGTACATTTATCCAAGTGGCAAGACGGAGAAAAAATTTGCAATACCTTCCAAGGTAACCAAAATTTGCAGACGTGCCTTTTATGGAAATTCCATAGAGAGTGTTATTATGGGAAATAAGTTGCGTGAAATTGGTCGGCAGGCTTTTGCGAAAACAGAGTTAAAGTCTGTAAAGCTTCCAAAGTCGTTGAAAATTATTGAAGATTCTGCGTTTGACAGCACTCAGATTTCATCTGTAGAATTGCCAAAGGGCCTTAAGCGGGTAGGAAATCATGCGTTTGGAAACATCAAAGATTTATCGACGATCATCGTACGATGCAATTGTAAACTAAGTTATGTGTTTGCAGACAGTGGTTTTCAAACAAATCTTCAAACCTATGACCGAGAGAACTATACGGATTTTCGAATTGTATTGGGTAAGGAATTAAATGCAACAATATATCGTTTGTTTGCTGATTTTGCAGATCACATAAGACTCGGCAAGATGAAAGTTGAAGTTGAGAAAGGCAATAAGACATATTACATCAAAGACGAGGCGGTATACGCTAAACGAGGGGATCGTCTGAAAGAGAGCTTTAAGAAGTCAAATGGTAAAAAACTATCATAAGAAGGGAGTGATTTTTATGAAAAAATGGAGACAGGTAGCAGTAATCATGTTTTGTCTAATGGCAGCGATGACTATGACAATGACAGCAGATGCCAAGACAAAGAAAAAGCAGCCAAGTGGTAAAGTATGCAGTGGGGTGAAATGGACATACAATAAAAAGAGTAAAACGTTAACTATAACTGGAAAGGGATATGCTAAAATTACCGGGTTTTATGACAAATCACTGAGCAGTTATGAGTGGCCGTGCTCGGAAGATTCTGTATTGCCGGTGTTTACGAAGATTAAATTTGGAGAGGGGATCACGCAGGTCGATTATCGATATTTTGCAATGGAGGGTATCAAGCAGATATCGTTGCCAAAATCTTTTAAAAAGATTAAGTATGCAAGCCCAGTTCGTGTCAATGGAGCTTATGAAGGCTGGAGTACAACCTTAAAAACGATTTCTGTAAATAAAAAGAATCGTAACTTTTCATCATCAAAAGGTGTATTGTATTCGAAAGACAAAAAGACAATTTACATATATCCTTCGGGTAAAAGTGTCACCAATTATAAGTTATCCGATAAGGTGACGACGATTGCACCGTATGCATTTTATGCAGCGGATATGAAATCAATTCAGCTTTCTTCAAAGCTAACAACTATTGGAGAGTGCGCATTTCAGTATTCAACAGTCAAGACAGTTACTGGCGGCAAAAAACTTCGAGTGATAGGACAGATGGCTTTTTATGAAGCCGATGGATTGACCAACTTTGCCTTTGACAGTGCACTTAGAAAAATAGGCAGCAATGCGTTTTATGCCTGCAGGCTGCAAAGTGTAACTCTTCCGGAAAAACTGGTATCTGTAGGAAGTTGTGCGTTTATGGCAAACGAAGAATTGCGTTCTTTGACGATATTATGCAGATTAAATCTGGGAGAAATCTTTCTGCTTTGTACGAAAAAAATGAATTATAGCAAGTCGGAATATGATTACCGACCAATTACGGTAAAGCTTGGGAAGAATGCTACCGGACCGCTTACGACACTCATAGACGATTTGGGGCAGCAGATCACTTTTGAGGTGGATAATGCCAATCCGATATATTACGTGAAAGCCGGGGTGCTTTATAAGAGAAAGGGAAACGAAGTATGCTATCCCCAAAAAGCATCTTAATATCTTGCAATATGCATAATAAAATAGATAAATAAAATATATTTTTGTAAAAATTGTACATGAAATTTTCAAAATTATGTTGCAATACTACTACGAAAATGTTAAGATAGTTTTCGTAGCAAAAGAAATAACTCATGGGGGAGTTATTTCGATAATGTATTGGGCGTGATTGGGATGTAGAAAGACATTTTTTGTGGGGACAAAGGATGTCTTTTTATTGTACGTGATGGTGACGGATATCGTTAATGTGTTTGCTTCTTTTTTCATGAATTAATATCAAAAATATGTGGATTTTTTGGGATTTATCGGTATAAATATTGGGAAAGTATCGGTATTTCTTATGGATTTCTATTCATATTTTTTGGTGATGATTTGTGTTATTTTGTCATAAAAACGTACAAGTTTCTCAATCTGCCGGGAAGGAGAAGGATTATGGCTTTTCGTAAAAAAGCACTTGCTATTGTCATGAGTATGGCAATGGTAGCAACTTCGCTGTCAATTCCAACAACGACAGCCAAAACGGCGGAAGCCGCCGGCACAACATTTAACAACCTTAATCAATCGCAGATTACAGAGGCGATGGGTGTAGGTTACAACCTTGGTAACTCATTGGAGGCTGCAAGTTCCGGAACACCGAATGAAACAGCATATGGCAATCCAAAATTAACAGAAGACTTAGTTTTGGCAGCCAAAGACGCAGGATTTAAATCTATCCGTATTCCGGTATCCTATCTTAGCATGATTGACGACAACAATGGATACAAGATCGACTCTTCTTGGTTAGATCGTGTACAGCAGGTTGTTGATTATTGCGTTGACAATGATATGTATGCAATTGTCAACATGCATGGAGACGGTTATACGACAGTAACAGGTGGCTGGTTATTATGCGGCAGTTCTGATCAGACCAAGATCAAAGCAAAATATAAAGCGTGCTGGGAGCAGATTGCAGATCGTTTCAAAAACTATGATGAGCATCTGATCTTTGAGTCCATGAATGAAGAATTTGATGGAACTTATGGAACACCTAGCAGAACGGCTTATGCAAATATAAATGCCTACAATCAGATTTTTGTGGACACCGTAAGAAAAACCGGTGGAAACAATGATCAGAGATGGTTATTGATTCCGGGATGGAATACCAATATTGATTACACGGCGGAGGATTACGGATTTGCACTTCCTACCGATAATTATCTGTCTTCTAAGATTGCATCAGGCGAAAAAAGAATTATGATCTCTGTACATTATTATGATCCATGGGATTTCTGTGGAACAGAGTCCGGTGCAACCACACAGTGGGGAGACAGTATTACGGATTATTCGAAGAGAGCAAGCTGGGGTGATGAGTCCTATATGGCATCTCAGTTCAAAAAGATGTCTAGCAAATTCGTTTCACAGGGCTATCCTGTGGTGATCGGTGAATTTGGTGCCATCAATAAAGCAAGTTATGATAGCCAGAATAAAGTTTGCCGTGCAGAGTATTATCAGAAAGTCTGCTATTATGCAAAGCAGTATGGATTGATCCCGGTAGCTTGGGACAATGGATACAACGGAGACTATGGTTTTGCGATCATTGACCGTTATTCCAACAAGGTTGTTCATCAGGAATTGATGGACGCTATGATGGAAGTGTATGGTGGTAATGAGTCCGCAACGGCAACAGGCATTCAGTTAAACAAGAGCGAGTTGACAATTCACATTGGTGATGAAAAACAGCAGCTTACAGCAGCATTAACACCATCGGACAGCAAGGATAAAGTTCTTTGGAGCTCCAGTGATGAGTCAGTAGCTACCGTTAATTCCAAAGGTCAGGTAAGTGCAGTAGGAGCAGGAACTTGTACGATCACTGCATCTGTTCCATTAGGATACAAAGCAACCTGTAAGGTGACGGTACCACAGGCCAACTATGTACGTGCGAAATTATATTTATTAGAGACAGCAAGCTGGCAGTCAGTCATCAGTGATGAATATGTTGATATTTATTCAGAAGGAGGAAAATTCTCCTTGTCCTTAGATGCGACTAAGAGTCAGTTGCAGAATATTGGTTCTTTGTATATCAAAGATATCAATGTTGCTGATGATGAGGCATCTGTATTTGACAAAGCAACTTTGAAAGTAACATCATTTGAAATTAACGGACAGAAATATACCATGAAAAATGGAAAATTTACGTATGATGTTTCACAGAAAGCATCAGATGATGGATTGATCTGTCCGGTCTTTAATTTCTCATTTATTAATGTGTGGGCGAATACACATGTAAACAACGTAACTGTGGAAAATGCAAATTACAAGGCATATTTCAATAATGTAAATTACCAGACGACGAATAAGGTAACCATGAACTTTGAGGTGTCCGGTATTAATGGTGGCAGTGATGTTCAGCCAACAGTAGCACCAACAGTGGCACCAACAAAGGCACCAACGGTAGCGCCAACAAAGGCACCAACGGCAGCGCCAACAAAGGCACCAACGGTAGCACCAACAAAGGCACCAACGGTAGCGCCAACAAAGGCACCAACGGTAGCACCGACGAAGGCTCCGACAGTAGCACCAACCGCAGCTCCGACACAGTCACCGGTTATTTCAGATACGACGGAGATTGTATCTAACTTAGAGTCTACGTATGCAACGAACGATCCACAGTGGTTGTTAAATGCATCTGACGATGATATTGTTACTGTAGTTTATACTTGTACAGATCCTTCCCATGGTAACTGGGGTATTTTAGGATGGGGTGCATCTGTAGACAATGTATGGCAGAGTGGTGATAATTATTCTGCGGCAAGTAATGCAACGGATAAAGTAACGAAGACATATACAGTCAAAGAATTAAAGGCAACCATGAACATTAAGAGCACATCAAAGGTTACCTATTTGTGCTTGTCTGCTTGGAACGGTGGCAAGATCGTAAGTCTTACACTTTCTAAAGTAGGTGGAGAGACTCCACAGCCAACCGTAACGCCAACGGTAGCACCGACAGCAACACCAACGGTAGCACCAACAGTAGTACCGACGGTAGCACCAACAGCAACACCGACAGTAGCACCGACAGTGGCACCAACAGTGGCACCGACAGCAGCACCAACCACAGAGCCTTCCGGGGACAGCAAAGTAACAGGCTCGGTAAAACTTACCAGTAATTGGGGCAGTGGCGGAATTGCAGAGATCACGCTTACCAACAATACAGGTGTCAGCTATACCGATGGATGGACGGTAGAGTTTACCTTAGACCGCGAGATTACTTCTATGTGGAGCGGTACTTGTGAGAGCCTTGGCAATAATCGTTACCGCGTAAGCAATCCAGGCTGGGATGGCAATTGGGCAAATGGTAAAACAATCACATTAAATTGTGGTGTTGGTGGAGGCAGCAACGTACCAGCGATCACAGATATCGTGATAAAATAATGAGCACAGTGTGCAATTATTAAGATATAATTGTTACAGATAAAGGAAGCCCTTACATTAGAGGCTCCGAGAACTCTTGCAACTGTTTTCAATATTAAGGAAAGCAGAAAAAGATGTATCGGAGCCTCTTTTTAATTGATAGGAAAATGCTCGTAACGTAGGGGGAAGCCAAAGCAAAGCGCTGGCTTTGCTTTTTTATTTGATAGGAAATTGCTGTTATGTAGCGTGACATCGCCAAGAATTGCTTTAGCAATTCTTGCAAAGCAAAGCGCTGGCTTTGCTTTTTTATTGAGGATTATTTAGGTTGGCTTGATATTCGCGTGGTGATATACCCTCGTTTTTTTTGAAAACTTTACTAAAATAAAAACCATTACAAAAACCCAATTGATCAGCAATCTGCGTTACAGTAAACTGTTTGCTGGATAGTAAGATTTTGGCCTGCTCAATGCGGTATTTTTCAAGGAAAGCAAAAATAGTCTCACCAGTTACTTCCTTAAATTTACGGTTCATGTAATCAAAATTATGATGAAATTGTTTTTCTAAAAGGACACTTGTGATTTTTGTTTTGTAATTACTTTTCAGATAAGAAAGTAATGGGAGCGCGGAAAATGTGCCAATGTTATTTGGTGGAAATAACGCATTAATATGTGCACGACATATTTTTAACAGCAGCATTGCAAAATTGCAATTTATCATGCTTTGATGATAAGGGCTACCCGGTACTGCATTGTTTGTGGCAGATATAATTTCATTAAGGATTTCATAATAAGAAGCTCCTGAAAGTGTTGCATTCTTTGGAATAAGTATTTGTTCGCATGGTTTGTACTGTAATGGGGAAGCATTAAGTTCACTATGCATTGAAAGAAATTGGTGATAAACTTCTTCTTCGGACAGCAACAGTTCTTTTTGTGGGTTCCATTGAAAATGAATATAGTAATAACTTACCGGAGAATTACTTTGGACACCAAAGTGGCATTTATCAGGACATAATAGCAGGGTCTGTCCGGCACTTAAGTGGTAAATAGTATCTTCTTCCTGCAAAAGCATACTGCCATTTGTGATGAAATATAGAATCCAGTCAGATGGGGTGCGGCGAAAATGCTTGTTAGGAGCAGGAACAGAAACTGATCCGGACAATGTAACGTGTGGAAGAGATTGTAAATTGGTTATAAAATATGTTTGTTTCATAAACTACTCCTTAAAAGTCGCTATTATATATGTTTGCGTCGCTATAAATCATGGAATACCAGTTGCGAAAATGGTAACATAGGAAGAGCAATAAGTCAATTACGATTAAAGGAGGGAATGAAAATGCTGAAAAATAATAAAAGAAGTTTACAAGTGACAGCAATTGCTGTAACCGTCACATTATTGCTTGCCGGAGCATCTGGGCAAGCGGCTGCAAAAGCAAAAAAAATAACGATCAATCATAAGAAAATGACACTCGCGATTGGTCAAAAACGAGCACTAAAAGTAAAAAATACAAAAAAGAAAGTGAAATGGATCAGTAAAAATAAAAAAGTTGCTATTGTTAATAAAAAAGGGATTGTTACAGCGAAGAAAAAGGGATCAGCAAAGATTGTTGCACGTATCGGAAAGAAAAAATATACTTGCAGAGTGACGGTTAAGCCGAACAAAAAGAGAGCAAAAATAAAGAGTACTAAGAAACCGACTTATACAATGCGTCCAATTGCATCAAAAGTACCGGTAGTGTCTCAAAAGCCGACGATTGTACCAACAGCAACGGTTAATCCAACGCCAACACCGATACCATTACCGACAGTGAAGCCGACACCTGTTCCGGATGAGGGGTGGCAGACCGGGAAGGTCAGCGGATCAGAAGAAGATTATAATAAATATTTTGCATTAAATATGAAAGACTATACAAGGAAACAGAAAGGAACGGTGCTTGGAACGATTGAAAGCATTACGTATCCATCCAAAGTTGTTGGAGCAGAACGCGAAGCATATGTGTATTTGCCACCACAGTATGATAGCAGCAAAAAATATCCGGTATTATACATGATTCACGGAATTGGCTGTGAGAGAGGACAGTGGGTTGGCATGTCCTTAAAAAATATATTAAGCAATATGATTTGCAGAGGTGAGGTTGCACCATTTGTAGCTGTTATACCAAGTGTTGTTCCAAAAGATGGAGTGTCGTCAAATACGCTGGGACCGGAGAATATTGGTGCATTCACCATGTTTGAACAGGAGTTTTTACAGGATCTAGAGCCATATATCCTTGAAAACTTTGCCGTGTCATCCGACAGAAAAGATACCGGAGTATGTGGTCTGTCTATGGGAGGCATGGAGGCATTACATTTAGGATTTGCCATTAAAGATCATTTTAATTATATTGGATCTTTTTCAGCCGCACCGACATTGGATCAAAGTATATTAAATACGAATGGTTGGAAAAATGTGCCGGAAACCGTACTCCTTTGTAGTGGGACAGCAGACACAACAATAGGAGATAATCCTTATAACTATCATAAAACATTGGAAGAGAACAAGGTGGATCATATTTGGTATATGTATCCGAACGGTACACATGAAGAAAAAGTATGGCAAAACGGATTGGTAAACTTTTTGCTTAGAAGTTATCGGTAACAAGAGAAAGTTTTCGTATGTAATTGCGGAGACTTCGTAGATTATGCTTTCAAAATAACCTTTTAGATTAAGAAACCGACATATGCAGTAGGATAATGAAAATGTATAATGCATTTCTGAATAATTTCTACATATATGTCGGTTCTTGCATGTTATGGGGAAAGGGAGTGCTTGTAGAGAACAACATTCATTGAAACAAAATAGGACAATATGTTATGATATGTTATAACAATGATTGAGAGATCAATGCGGAAAGGGGACATATTGTGATAATTCTATTGGTAGAGGATGATACTGCATTGGCAATGGGAACAACATATGCTTTAGAGAGCGAGGGGATGCAGGTTATACATACGACAGATTGTGCACAGACGAGGAAAGTATGTGGGACAGATCAAAAGATCGATCTTGTTCTGTTGGATGTCATGCTTCCGGATGGAGACGGGTTTTCGTTGTGTGAATGGTTAAAAGGAGAACAACCGGATATTCCGGTCATCTTTTTGACGGCATTAGAGGATGAGGGGAATGTTGTGCATGGCTTACAGTATGCAGATGACTATATTACCAAACCATTTCGCACGAAGGAATTGATCGCGCGGATATATGCAAATACCAGAAAATATCAGAAAAACATATCGAATCTGACCGAAACTGCGGATGACAAGATAACATATTATTTGTCCGACAGTGTAGACAGCAAGAAGATGCACAAGCTATCCGAAAATATGGACAGAAAAAAGAAACCAATCTTTTATTTAGATGAAAAAAATATGCAGGTATACCGGGAAGGTGTTCCAATCACATTAACGCTTAGTGAATATCGTCTGTTTCAGACACTTTACGATCATCGAGGCCAAATATTGACCCGTGAACAATTGATGGAGCAGTTATGGTCTGTGGACGAGGCCTTTGTAGATGACAACACGTTGTCCGTTTATATGCGCAGGCTGCGTCAGAAAATTGATCTGTATCAGGAAAAATCATGTATTGCGACGATTCGTGGTGTGGGCTATAGAATGAGAGAGGAATAAGTTTATGCAGGAAAAAATAGTAAAACAATATGTTTGTATATCACTCGGATTATGTCTGCTGACTGCGCTTTTGTGTTATGGGATATATTTGGTATTGCCAATGCTTGGTTGGGATATGGCAATGACGCATATGAAATATATCATGGCATTTGTCTGTATGCTTGTACTTTGGGGGTACAGTATTTGGTATGTAGGAAACATATGCCATAAAATTGATAAGGCAAGCGATGTGTTTGCGGAAATATTAGAAGATAGTGTTAAACCGGATCGCGCAAAGACGTCTATAGAAGTTTGGAATGAAAAATTATCATCTAGTAAACAGGAAGGTGCGGTCGGACGATTAGAGCATCACATACTAGAGAGTGTACGCATTTTGGGACAGAGAGAAATATCGAGCCGAAAGGAACAGCAATATCTCAAAAAAATGATGACAGATATATCACATCAGATCAAAACACCGCTTGCATCATTGCAGGTTTTTTTGGATATTTTTGAGCAAAAGTTTACACAACAGTCTGATGACACGGCTGTTATTGATATGGTGCATCAGGCACAAAAGCAATCGATCCGGATACACCGTCTGGTCATTGGATTGCTTAAATTGACAAGACTCGAATCCGGTATGTTAACGCTGCAAAAACAACCGGTGAATCTGAACATTCTGTTGCAGGAATGTGTGCAGTCTGTCTGCGCAAATTATATAGATAAAGATTTAAATGTTGTGTTGTCCGGAGATCCGGAGGTGTCTATCTGTTGTGACCGTGAATGGACGTTAGAAGCGCTTGATAATCTTTTGAAAAATGCCGGAGAGTATAGTGAATCACACGGAAAAATTGAAGTAACCTGGTCTGCTTCGGAGATGGCAGTTATCGTAAAGATTACGGATCATGGTGCAGGGATCGCTGCAGAAGAATTACCAAAGATTTTTAATCGCTTTTACCGTGTACATCCGTCTGATGCATCGACAGAAGGAGTCGGCATCGGACTGGCACTTGCCAAAGAGATCATCGAGAAACAGGGAGGCTCCCTCGTGGTAGAGAGCAGTACGAACAAGCCAAGTTATACAAGCTTTGAAATTGTATTTTTGCTTCACTGATCGCAGAAGTCATTTTTTGGTGGCTGCAAAATGCTATATAGTCATTGACATAATAAGCAATATGTGGTTGTGGGGGATTTGAGGTATGGGAAGTTTGGGTTGCTTATCCTGCGAATCTTACAAAATTGTAAGATGGAAATTCACGGAAATGTAAGGTCAGATTGCTATAATGAAACTGCATTGGGGGACTGCGAAAGGAGTTGTCTGGGAGCGGAAAGGGAGAAAGGGAGCGGAAAAATGGCATTTTTGGAAGTAAAAAATCTAACCAGGATCTATGGAAAAAAAGAGAATGCATTGGTAGCATTGGACCACGTGAGTTTTGCCGTGGATAAGGGGGAGTTTATCGCGGTGACCGGTGCCAGCGGCTCTGGCAAATCTACTTTGCTGCATTTGCTTGGTACGATGGACGAGCCGCAGGAGGGAGAGGTGTTTTTTGAGGGAGAAGATATCTTAAAGCTAAAAGAGAAACAGAAAGCGGTATTTCGACGTAGACAGATTGGCTTTGTATTTCAGGAATATAACCTTGTGCCAATCCTCAATGTAGCGGAAAATATACAAATGCCGGTACGGTTGGATGGCAGACGTATGGATGAGGAGTATTTGCAGCGATTAATACATGTTCTTGGATTAGAAGGTCGTGAGAAACATTTGCCGCAGGAACTGTCCGGTGGACAAAAACAGCGCGTGGCGATCGGGCGTGCGCTTGCTGCACATCCCAGCCTTTTGTTTGCGGATGAACCGACCGGCAATTTGGATCATCAGAATGGTTTGGAAGTGATGAGTTTATTGAAACAGGCGATCCGTGAATTTTCCTTAACACTGCTTGTTGTAACACATGATCCGACGATTGCGGCAATGGCGGATCGTGTCATCACCTTGTCGGATGGCGTGATCTTATCGGACGTCAAAGTCAAACATGCCTTGTCCTCCGATGTGAAAGGACAGGGTGAGAGCGATGAATAAGTTCAGATATTATGCAATGTTGGCGATCCGCTATCGCTTGAAACATCCGCTTCAGACATTGTATTCGTTGATCGCGATCATGATCGCGGTGGTCTTATATTTTTGCAGCATTACTTTGGGGATGGAGCTGCTGGATTATCCATATTATGCGGCGATGAAAGAGCGAAAAGGCTGCGAACTTACTATTAATGAATTTGCAGTGGGACAGGATTCGATTACGGACAAGGATATGTGGACGCTGCAAAAGTTTCAGGAAATGGAGAAAAAGGCTGCGGCACTTCCTGAAGTAGAGCGGACGTATTTATATAAATTGCCGAGCACCGAGGCAGTGTCAGAGGAAGATGCTGTCGATGAAAGCGGCGATGCAGCAAATGATACAGAGGAAGATGTAGCCGCCGATGACAGCGATGCAGCAAATGATACAGAGGAAAATGTGTCTTCGGACAACAGCGTACCGGCAGACGAACAATATGAGCTGTATGTGAAAGTTAAAGATAATTCGAATCTCAATCAGTCAGCGAAATTCATTGAAAAAAAGTTGGGCTATCAGGTACAGGTCGATCCTGATATACAAGTGCATTTAGGTCAGGGCAGCGCTGATGATTCTCTGACGGTGGCAGCCGAAAAAGCAATTTTTGCGATGGTGGGAGCTGTATTTGCGCTATTTGCCATGCTTGTGATCCGCAATACCATGATGCTTCCTGTTTTTGAACGAATGAAGGAGTATGGAGCCTTTCGCTGCGCCGGGATGAGCAGTGGACAGTTATATTGTATGCTCAGTGTTGAGGGGATTTTGTTGACACTCATCAGTACCGTTTTTGGGACAGGTGTTGGCTTCGGTATTTTGAAACTGGGAGAGGGAATGCTCAACGCGCAGATGGATCTTAATGTCCCATTAGTGATCCATTTTCGTCTGAGCGCTGTACTTCTCAGTGGTTTATTATGTATCGGAGTGACAATGTTAGCATTGCTGGAGCCAGCAAGACAGGCCTCCAAACAGTCGGTGACTCGTGTATTGCAAGGGGGCAGCTATGGCATAACAAATACATCAAAAACACGCCAGGTGAAGCACAAAAACCATTGGTGCAGTCGCTTTATGGGACGTATTTTTGGTGCAGAATGGGAATATGCCATGCGCAGTATGTCTAGAAGCCCGGGAGGGCAGTTTTATCTTTTTGTTGGAGTGACTGTGAGTATGATGCTGTTTGCTATTGTATTTACAAGTATTGACAGTACCTATGCGACGTTTGAAAACAGCTTGCAGGGGTCGCATCAGGAATATTCGGAAGCACTGGTTTCGGAAGGAACGAGCACATTATCGGAGCTGAAAGATCGGAGCGAAGAGTTACGGAAGTTAAAAAGTGTGAAAAATGCAGGGGTATATTTACAGAGTGATTTTGCGTTGAGTAATCTCAATGTTATGGCACACTACAAAGATTTGGATACGAGCAGAACCTTTTTGTCTGTAGCCGGATATGATAAAAAGCATTTGGATCATTTGAAAAGACAATTAGTTGCGGGAAGTATTGATTACGATAAGCTGGTTCGCGAGCATGGAGTAGTATTGTGTGATTACGAATACAATATAAATACGAGTAATGGTGATGCGACGGCAACAGACAAACGATTGACAGACTATAAGGTTGGCGACAGCATAGAGGTGATCAGTAGAGAAGCAGACGCACAGGTGACCAAAGATATCAGAGCAGTCAAGCAGGCGATGGACAAAAAGCAGCAAGAACCGGATGAAAAAGCAGATCCTAAGATCATAAAAAAATACTGGGATAAGGTTACTGCTCTTGTCCGAAAAAAGGGATACGACATTTCGAAGTATCAGAAGACGCAGTTATGGTCTCAAACGTATTACAGTTATTTTTCTCTGCGAAGTCTTATGGAACAATGCAAAATCGATGCGGGCAGCGTAGAGCATTTTAAGATACAGGCAATCATAAAGGAAGATACATATAACTCATCTTGGATGACAAGCTACGTACCAAGTCATGTCGGCATTATGATGGCAGACCAATCATTGTTTCAATACTTTATTCCGAGTGCCTCTTATGAGAATATGACGGAATTAGATGGGAGAAGCTATGGAAGGCTTAGCCTCGGTGTAGGTGTAAACAGACATCTGCGCTTTCCGACGGATGAGATCAATGCATATGTCAAAAAATGCAATCAAAAATATACAGATGCAAATTATCATTGGGCGACACTGTATGAAACCGGATATGATGACATTACTTATTCCGATATATATGGAGAGATACAAAATACACTTGATCTCGTGCGGACATGCGGCTTGGCAGTGGGAGGATTTTTGCTGTTGATCTGCTTAATGCAGATCTATAATGTTACGATGGCAAACTTATCGACACGCAGGCAGGAAATCTATCTGTTCCGTGTGGCAGGGATGACCAGAGGACAGTTGCAGCGTATGATATTTTTGGAAAATGGGATCAGTTGTCTGGCAGGCATTTTGGCGGGTATCGCCTGTGGTTACATGGTAAGTCATTATGCCATCACGCAGATCATGGCACAGGATGGTGGTCTGGCATCAAGATCCGGTGGTGTACTTTATGTATGGCCAATTGGTAAGATCGTGCTGATAGCGGTTGTGATCTATGTATTTTGTATGCTTGCAGGACATGTCAAAAAGAAAATGATAAAAAATTAGCACTCACCCTTGACGAGTGCTAATAAAAGTGATATAACAATCATCAGAGGGACCAAAATAGTCAGATAGTGTACTACATAGTTCAGTATTAGCAGGCTATGTAGGCATATGGATTTGTTTGAGACAGAAAGGATTGGTGATTGTATGAATATCAGTAAATTTACACAAAAATCACAGGAAGTAGTACAAGGCTGTGAGAAAATCGCCATGGATCATGGTCACCAGGAAATCGGTCAGGAGCATATGCTATCCGCTATGATGACAGTAGATGATAGCTTGATCCGCAAACTGATCGAGAAAATGGGAATTGCACCGGAAGCATTTCAGGCGCAGATAGAAGGACTTTTACAAAAACGTCCAAAGGTTGTCGGCGGCGATCTTCGGATTGACAAATATTTAAATGAAGCATTGATTTATGCGGAAGATGAAGCAAAACGGATGGGAGATGAATATGTTTCCGTAGAGCATCTGTTTTTGAGTGTATTAGCGCATCCGAGCAAAGAGATCAAGCAGTTGTTTAAGCAGTGTCAGATCGATCGAGAGCGATTTTTGCAGGTGCTTTCTGAGGTGCGTGGTAATCAGAGGGTTACCAGTGACAATCCGGAAGCAACGTATGATACGTTGGAAAAATATGGTACAGATCTGGTAGAACGTGCCAAAGATGGCAAGCTGGACCCGGTGATCGGACGAGATGCGGAAATTCGTAATGTTGTGCGTATTCTTTCACGTAAGACGAAAAATAATCCGGTCTTGATCGGTGAACCCGGTGTTGGTAAGACTGCCGCTGTTGAGGGCTTGGCACAGCGTATTGTTCGCGGAGATGTGCCGGAAGGACTCAAAGACAAGAAGATCTTTGCGTTGGATATGGGTGCCTTGGTAGCGGGTGCGAAATACCGTGGCGAATTTGAGGAGCGTTTGAAAGCGGTTCTTGAAGAAGTGAAGAAGAGTGAAGGACAGATCATTCTGTTTATTGATGAGCTGCATACGATTGTCGGTGCCGGCAAGACCGATGGCGCTATGGATGCAGGCAATATGCTCAAACCAATGCTTGCCAGAGGTGAATTACATTGTATTGGTGCTACGACATTGGATGAGTATCGTATGTATATTGAAAAAGATCCGGCATTGGAACGTCGTTTCCAGCCGGTTATGGTCAATGAACCAACAGTGGAAGATACAATTTCAATACTGCGTGGTCTGAAAGAACGCTATGAAGTATTCCATGGTGTCAAGATTACGGATTCTTCGCTGGTGGCAGCCGCAACGTTGTCCAACCGATATATTTCGGATCGTTTCCTGCCTGATAAGGCGATCGACTTGATCGATGAGGCCTGTGCCATGATCAAGACAGAGTTAAATAGTATGCCGGCAGAACTTGATGAAGAGCGCAGACGTATTATGCAGATGGAAATTGAGGAGGCAGCACTTAAGAAAGAGACCGATCATTTGTCTGTGGAACGTTTGGAAGAACTGCAAAAAGAAATGGCAGAACTTCGTGATGATTTCAATGCCAAGAAAGCAAAGTGGGATAGCGAAAAGGCATCTGTCGATACGGTAAATAAGTTGAAAGAGCAGAGAGATGCGCTTCGTACAGAGATTGAAACGGCAAAGCGCAACTATGATCTGAACCGTGCTGCAGAGATCCAGTATGGACAATTGCCGGAGTTAGAGCGACAGCTTGAGGCAGCAGAAGAAAAGGCAAAAGCAGAAGATCGTACTTTGGTGCAGGAATGTGTTACCGAGGAAGAGATTGCCAAAATTATTTCTCGATGGACAGGAATTCCGATCGCCAAACTTACGGAAGGCGAACGAGAAAAAACACTGCATTTGGAGGATGAATTGCACAAACGTGTCATTGGACAGGAAGAGGGCGTCCGTTTGGTTGCAGAAGCAATCTTACGTTCTAAGGCAGGTATCAAAGATCCTACGAAACCAATTGGTTCTTTCTTGTTCTTAGGACCGACAGGTGTTGGTAAAACGGAACTTGCTAAGAGCTTGGCGGCATATTTGTTTGACGACGAGACGAATATGGTTCGTATCGACATGAGTGAATATATGGAGAAACATTCCGTGGCTCGTCTGATCGGAGCGCCTCCGGGATATGTTGGATATGAAGAAGGTGGACAGCTCACCGAAGCAGTACGCCGTAAACCGTATTCTGTAGTACTGTTTGATGAGATTGAAAAAGCACATCCGGATGTGTTTAATGTATTATTGCAAGTGTTGGACGATGGTCGGATTACCGATTCGCAGGGTCGTACCGTTGATTTCAAAAATACAATATTGATATTAACTTCTAACATTGGTTCCTCATATTTGTTGGAAGGCATTGATGAAAATGGAGAGATCAGCGAAGAAGCACGTAAAGCGGTACTGGATCAACTGCACGCTTCTTTCCGTCCGGAATTTTTGAATCGTTTGGATGAAACGATCCTCTTTAAGCCGCTTCGTCCGCAGGATATTACCGGTATTATTGATATCTTGCTTGCAGAGCTGAATGAACGTTTAGCAGAAAAAGAATTGCATGTATCTTTGACAGATGCTGCCAAAGCGTTTGTTACAGAGCAGGCATATGATCCATCCTTCGGTGCACGTCCGTTGAAACGGTACTTGCAGAAGAATGTAGAGACACTGTTAGCCAAAAAGATTCTTCGTGGCGATGTGCATATGGGCGAGGAGATCGTGCTGGATGTTAAGGATGACACATTGTATATACAGTAACTAAAACTTCCCATACCGGAAGTTATTGCCCGAATCACATATTGCTTATTATGTTGATGGTCTAATTATATTTTGCAGTCACTATATAGTGAGTCCTGCCATCAAGAAACTATAGCAATTGCTTTGCCGCAATTAGTTTTCACAGTGATTTCTAGATTTTGTTGTCTCTGATGATTGATTTACATGCCTTTCGGAAACTCGAAGTCCCGGAAGCAAGGTATTCATCATTTTTGAAAGGGACTTTGCGCTCGTCGTTACTTATGTCTCGTACTTCAGAGACATTAAGTAACGTAACGTAGCGCAACGTAGCGAAAGCGTCCCGTCCAAAAATTGATGATACCTTGCTAAACCGGGACATCTCAAACATTCCTCTAGGCATGTATTCATCAGAGACTTAACAAAATAAGAAATCACGTAAAAACTCTGCGTTCTGCTGCAATTGTCTTAGTTTGTTGATGGCAGGATAATTTACTTTACCGGTTGCAAAATAGACATAATTTTACTGACATAATAAGTAATATGTGGTTGTGTGAGATAATGAGGTATGGGAAGTTTGAAACAGTAAATAGTATGTATGATCTGTGCTTACGATGAAGCACGAAAGTACGCACAAATATGTGGCTTTTGAAAGAATCAAAAAGTATAAAAGGACTGTTCTATTCGCAATGTTATTTCGTGGATAGACAGTCCTTTTTTTCTTATTGACACCCTAATCCTTATAGGAAATCGCAGTTGTGCAGCGTGATTTTTTGTGGTTTTATTGACAAAATTTTGTGTATAGGGTATGCTGATTTCAAGTAATTTAAGGAACGGATTTATACAGTTAAGAACAAGGTTGTTTTTACGGATAAGAGTAAAAATAACAGCGTAAGATATTTATACGAAGGAGGGGGTTAGTGTGAAAAAAACAGGGGCAAAATTAACGAGAAAGGCAGCAGTATGTTTGTTGGCCGTACCAATGATCGTAGGGCTTTCCGGCTGCGCACAAAAATCTACTGACACGACATCAACGAAACAGGCAAAGGAAGCACAGGCAACGCCGACCAGTACACCGTTCCAGTATTATGCTTCCGTCGATGACGAGCCACGGACGATTTCGGGCAAATGTGGGGACAATGCAGAATGGTCGTACAATACAGGTACGAAAGTATTGACAATTAGTGGTTCCGGTGCTGTGGATCGCGCTGTGGATTCAGACACTTCCAAGCAAAAGATCGAGGGACTTGCAGAACCATATGAAGTCAAGGAAAGAATAACCTGTTCGGTAAAAGAGATTAAGATTGAAGAAGGAATTACTGCATTAGCGGTGAGTAATTTATTTGGAAATGTTTCCAAGGACGAAGATGCTGAGGAAATTAAGCTTTCTTTACCGGACTCTCTAGAAAGAATTAATGCAAATACATTTGCGCCAACGACAGATGCAGCTTATATCCGCACGATTCATCTGCCACGCAATGTACGATATATTGAAGGTGGTGCATTTTGGGGACTTGGTGCCACGGATACGTCAGATACGTTCAATGAAAATTTAACGATAACGGTAGACAGTAAGAATCCATATTATATGACAGAAAATAATGTACTTTTTACCAAGGATAAAAAAACACTTGTCTATTATCCGGTTGAAAAGACAGAACAGTCATATCGTATACCGAAGTCTGTAACCAAAGTGGAAGCACTCGCATTTTCGCGCAATCCATTCTTAAAGAAAGTCGTATTGCCAACAGGAATTACAGATATCGGTGCCGGAGCGTTTTATGGTGACAGTAAGCTTAGTGACATTAATTTAGCGCAGGCTGTGAACGTGAAAAAATTAAGTGACTTTGACGGAGTCAAAGCAAAGCTATCTTATTATGATGTTGGTGCGCCGGCTGATGCAGGAGAAGTCTCTGATGAAGGGGACGAAGATGTCATAAATGATGAAAAAGATCTCGTGAGCGAGCCGGATGGATCTGCAAAGTATTTGAAAGAAATTGCTCTGTTAGGTACGTTTGCCGGTACGAATCTAAAAGAGATTCAATTGCCGGATTCCTTAAAATATGCCGGTTACAGCACTTTTTATAAATGTCTTTGCTTAAAAAAGATTACGCTTGGAACCGGATTTGCGGGACAGATCAATCCTGTCAACTACTGTGATGAAAATGGATTTTTGCTGCCGGATAACAAGTCAACGGATTGCTTTGATATTCGAATTCCTGCGGGAAATAAAAATTATAAAGTCCGTGACAATGTGATTTACAGCGGAGATGGCAAGACGGTGTATGGTGTGAGCAAAGATTATAAAAAATCTACACTGACATTGGATAAAAATGTGAAAGTCATTACACGCAATGCTTTTAGAAATACCAAATTAAAGAAAGTAACGGCACTTGGTAATCTTACAACCATTGGAAGCGGCGTGTTTATGCATAACTGGCATTGTAAGAAATTTGAAGTCAAAGGAAACATTGACACGATCGATGCACAAGCTTTCTATAAGTGTCATAAATTAGAGAAATTTGTTTGTGGTGGAACTGTCAAAAAGATTGGCACACAGGCATTTCGTGGTGCGATCAAAAAGGATGGCATTGTCTTAGACGGTTCGTTCGATGACGTTGAAGTTGGCAAGGAGGCATTCTAGTCATAAATCCATCGAAGGCCCATTGCCAGATCATAAACAGTGCGCCGGCCATCAATAGAGAGAGATCCATAGGGGCAGCTATCAAAACTTGGATAGCTGCCCACTTTTGGTATCAGAGATCTTTTGCCAGAGCCAACATCTAATGCAGTGCCGATGTTGCTCATGCTCCGAGAATCTGCTATAATAGGAAAGTTGCATTAATACAGCGAAAGATTTTGCAGGGAATCTGTGCTGCAAAATAAAGCAGATTAGAAATGGAGATATAAATGACGTTTGAAGAAATGTGTTTGGATACAAGAATAATGCGTGCAATTGCGGAAATGGGTTTTGAGCAGCCAAGTCCGATTCAGGCGCAGTCGATACCGATTGCGGTAGAGGGAAAGGACATGATCGGACAAGCGCGTACCGGAACGGGTAAGACAGCATCGTTTGGAATACCGATGTTGCAGCGGATCAATCCGAAAGACAAAAGTCTGCAGGCAATCGTCTTGTGCCCGACGCGAGAACTTGCAATTCAGTCCGCCAATGAAATTCGCAAATTAGCAAAGTTTTTGCATGGGATCAAAGTGCTTCCGATATACGGAGGACAGGAGATCAGCAAACAGATCCGTTCCTTAAAAGGTGGTGTACAGATCGTGATTGGTACACCGGGACGAGTGATGGATCATTTGCGCCGTCATACACTAAAACCACAAACGGTAGATATTGTGGTTTTGGATGAAGCGGATGAAATGTTAAATATGGGATTTCGAGAGGATATAGAAACTATTTTGGGACAACTGCCAGAGGAGCGTCAAACGATGCTTTTTTCTGCAACAATGCCAAAGCCAATCTTGGAAATTGCAAAGCGTTATCTGCATGAACCTGAGATTGTGAAAGTGATTCAGAAAGAACTTACTGTCCCAAAAATCGAACAGTATTATTATGAAGTTAATCCGCGCAAAAAGAATGAAGTGCTATCCCGATTATTGGACATGTATGATCCGAGTTTGTCATTGGTTTTTTGCAATACGAAGCGAAAAGTGGATGAGTTAGTTGCAGACTTAAAGGGTAGAGGATATTTTGCAGAGGGACTGCATGGTGATATGAAACAGAGCCAGAGAGACCGCGTGATGAATGGCTTTCGCAATGGACGTACCGATATTTTGGTTGCCACAGACGTGGCGGCGCGTGGTATTGACGTTGATGATGTGGAAGCGGTTTTTAATTATGACGTTCCACAGGACGATGAGTACTATGTGCATCGTATCGGAAGAACGGGACGTGCCGGACGTGAAGGAAGAGCATTTACGCTGGTCGTTGGCAAGGAAATATACAAACTAAAAGATATTCAGAGATATTGCAAGACAAAGATCCGCAGACAGCCGATCCCTTCGGTGAATGATGTGGCTGCCATTAAAGTGGAGAAACTGTTGGAGCAGGCAGGAGAGTTGATCGCTACAGATGGTTTGGGCAGAATGATGGATCTGTTAGAGGAATATTTGGATGGCAGTGATTATTCGGCAACGGAAATGGCAGCAGCTTTGCTGGCAATGCAGTTAGGAGAGACAAGCACACAGACGCTTCCAAAAGAAGAGTTTGGAGATACCGGTGCAGAGCCGGGTATGGTGCGTATGTTTATGAATATCGGCAAAAAAGATCGTGTACGCATTGGTGACATTTTGGGTGCGGTTGCCGGGGAGAGCGGAATGGAAGGTGCTCTCGTAGGAACAATCGATATGTACGATAATTTTTCGTTTGTAGAGGTTCCGCAGGAATATGCGGCCGCTGTATTAGAAGCAATGAATCACAGTAAGATCAAGGGACGCAGGGTGAACATGGAACCGGCTAAAAATGTGAGGAACTGATCGAATCACCAATGGAATTGTGAGAAATATGTGTCATTGCCGATCTCTTTCCACAGCATTATTGGAAGAAACGGGAAAGTATTGATTTAAACCGGACAAGTTGTTAAAATAAAAAGCAAAATGAGACGATGGCGAGGGGGTGCATTCGATGAACGTGATACAGGGGAAAACGATAGCCGTTCGTGAGGTTGAAACCTATGGAGCGAATGCGAAACCGTTGTCACCGAGAGAGATTGAGACTTGTGGAGTGAATGCGAAGCCGTTGTCACCGAGAGAGATTGAGACTTGTGGAGTGAATGCGAAGCCACTGTCACCGAGAGAGATTGAGACTTGTGGAGCGAATGCGAAGCCACTGTCGCCAAAGAAGATAGACTTTTGCGAGATGAATGTGAAGTCACCTGCTAATGTGAGGGCGGTGGTATCGAATGCCAGAGAGCCGAGATTACAGCAGATTGTGCCAATAGAGCCTGAGGAAAAAGCTGTAAATCAAGCTGCAGCAGAGATGGCTGTCACGCTTTCGGAAGTGTCTGTGGCGAATCCGAGACAGGGGAAGTTGGATATGACATTGCAGGAGATGTTTGCAGAAAGGAGAGGTATATGACGGCGAATAATATTACGGATGGGAAAGTGCAGGCTTTGCCGATCAAACCGTTGAAGACGCATGCGGGTGAAGCTGGCCGCAGGAGTTCTATTACCAGTTTTGACGATATGCTGAAAGCACAGGGACGCACGAAGTCTACGAAGACGAGTGCGGTGAAACATCTGGACTATTCTGCGGACACGTCAAAGTTAGACCGCACGGGAAGTTCCAGAACAACCTCATCTGCGTCTGGGACGTCGACCGGTCAGAGTCAGAAAACGAATCGTACAGTGTCAACCGGAAGTACAAGCACTAAGAAAACGACATCAGCATCGTCTATGAAGACAACGCCTTATGACAGCTATTTTAAGAAAGCAGCCAAAAAATACAGAGTATCCGAAAGTTTGCTTAAGGCAATTGCCAAAGCAGAATCTAATTTCAATGAGAGGGATGTGTCTAGTTCGGGGGCAATGGGCGTTATGCAGTTGATGCCGGATACGGCGCGTGGACTTGGCGTAGAGGATCCCTTTGATCCGGAGCAAAATATTATGGGTGGAGCGAAGTGCATCGCCAGCAAGTTAAAGGAATATAACGGAGATGTAAAGTTAGCGCTGGCGGCGTATAATGCCGGAAGTGGAACGGTACGGCGTGTGGGCGGTATACCATCACAGTGTCGTTCTTACATAAAGAAAGTATTGAGTTATCAGAAAGCGTTTGAAACGGCGAAGAAGGTCTGAGCGAGCTGCTTCAACAAGGGGGAGCTCATAGAGGGCATGACGTTAAACAGACTGAATTTATAGGGTAAAGAAATTAGCCCTTTTGGTCGAATATATTTATAGGATGTGAGTGTCAAAGTTCATGTTTGGCACTCTTTTTTTACTTTATAGGATTCAGGTGCCAAAAAGGTTTGAATTTCTTTAATAAGGATTTCATGATCTTTCGGCACTGATAAAGAGAGGTAGCTAATGAATATAAATGATATCATGTTACAGGGAGATGCGGGATCCGGAACGACGGAGGCATCCTCTAAGTACTATAACGTCGGGAAAAATAATGCGGCAATTGCTGATGCGGGTTATTTGGGGATTCGTGGTAAAGCCGTTCAGACTGATTTTATGATGCCACAGCTACAGGGACTTCGTGAGTCCGGTTCGGAGAATTATACGGGTAGACAGGCAACGGAGATCGCAGCGGATCGTGTGCAAAATGATAATGCTGCCAGTCGCAATCTTAAGGTTGTGACCGGAGAGGATTGTGCCGCACTTGAGGATGAGGATAGTGCTTTGGAAGAATACCAAAAATCCAGTTTGGAGCGCGCCGTTAAGCGCATCCGTGAGGAGCGTGAGTGGAAAGCAGACCGGATGGAAGAAAATAAAGAACTTCGCGAGCAGTTGGCGAACGATTTGGAAAAAATGCAGCAGCAGGGATTTTTGGCGCAAAAGAGCGAGGCACAGATCCGTGACGCGCTGCAGGAAGCAAATCTGCCTGCAACCAAAGAATTTGTGGATAAGGTAGCGGGAACGCTGCAGATGAGTATGTCGATCAATGAAATGACAGATGCGGCGAAAGTTTACGTCATACAAAATGGAACCCAGCCGACGATAGAAGCGGTATATCAAGGAATGCATTCCGGTAGTACGGCAGTTGACAACGCATCGATCACTGAGAAAGATATGGCGGCGTATGCACCACAGATCGAACATCTCTTGCAGCAGATCGGACGAGGGGGAGCTTCGGATCAAGCGATGGCAAAGTGGCTGTTTGCGAATGAACTGCCGATCACGGCTGAGAATATACAGACATTAGAGATGTTAGATCAGATGCAGCAGAGTACCTGTTTGGAGATAACGCTGCAGCAGATCGTGCAGACGATGGCAATGGGATTGCCGGCAGAGCAGACAGTTCCGGGGGACAAAGGAATTTGGCTTGCCGGGGATTTGATACAGCAGGTAAAAGAGATCACGGCGCAGGATGTGGAACAGGTAACAACAGAAAAGGCAGATCCGGTGCTGCAGGATTATCTTGACGCACATCAGACAGAGCAAGGCGCTTCTGATCATGAAGTGGGACAGACCGCAGGAACATCATCTGGCCGTGAAGTAGGACAGAGCGCAGGAGTGCCCTCTGACCGCAAAACGGGACAGGGAGCAATGAATGTATCTGACCGTAAAGTTGGACAAGAAGCAGTAAATACATCTGACCGAAAAGTTGGACAGGAAACAACCGTAATGGCTGGCGAACTGTCGGGACAGGAGACGGCAGAAGTCATGCCTTTGCCGCAGGTTACAGCTTGGCGACAACTTGAGGAAATACGATTAAAAATGACAATCCCGGCGGTGATGTCTATGCGTGCGCAGGGGATATCTGTGGAGACAGAGAGCTTGGCTGAACTTGTGGATCGTTTGCGGGAAATAGAGATGAGTTATTATCGGACGGATCAGACGGGCGAGGCGGCAGTTACAGAAGACGCACAGATTCATGCGATGCAGGATGCCGTAACGGCAGTGCGTGAGATTGCCGAAGCTCCGGCAGAACTTTTGGGCAGTAGTCTGCGCCGGCATGAATTAATGACGGTGCGGGAACTGCATGGAGCTGCGATCAGTGCGACCAAGAGCGCATGGCAGTATCAACAGGATTATGAGGCGGTTGGTACACAGGTGCGCACGGATCTGGGAGATAGTATTAAGAAAGCGTTTGCGGGTATTCCGACTATGCTGCAGGAGATGGGGCTGGAGAGCACACCGGAGAATGAAAGAGCAGTACGCATTCTTGGTTATAACCGCATGGAAATCACAGAGGAGAGTATTGCGCAGATCAAAGATTGGGATGCAGAAGTGAATACTTTGATCGACCGGATGAAACCTGCCACGGTACTTGGAATGATTCGAGATGGTATTAATCCATTAGAACATACCGTAACGGAATTGAATGAAATGCTTGCCGATCGTGGAATGACTGCGGCGCAGGAAGAGGAAAGTTACAGTAAGTTTTTGTGGCGATTAGATAAGACGAACGGTATTACTGCGGAAGAAAGACAAAGTTATATTGGAATTTATCGTTTGTTGCATCAAGTGCAGAAAGAAGATCATGCGGCGGTTGGTGCGGTGGTTCAATCCGGTCAGCAGATGGATCTGTCTAATTTGCTGACGGCGGTTCGTTCCAGAAATGCACAGGGGATGGATCATACTGTGGATGACACTGAAAATATTATTCAGGCGGCAGCCGGCAATCAGACGATCACGGATCAGATCATGACAGCTTATTATGAGGAGCGTGCCGGGGAACTAAGAGATATGGCGAAACAGTCACAGAAAGCAGATGGATTTTTGGAGGAGGCAGGGCTGCCGGACACAGTTGGCAATATGCAGGCGGCGCTGAGATTACTGGATGGAGAGACCGCTTTAGATACAGTACTGGAACTTGCTAGAGAGTCACAGTCGGAGCAGGATGTGGTTGGACAGTTGGCATCGGAGACAGCCAATGCAGCGGTTTTGGAGAATGCCATGGATCATGTGGTTCCGCAGGGAGTGGCTGCAAGTGAGGCGTCATCCGAGAAAGAGACGTTTGCAGAGCGTAGACGTAATTTGACGGAACTAACGGATGGATTAAAGGATGTTATGGAAGCCATTGCAGATGGTGAGGAAGATGAGGCAGCACTTGCAGAATATTGTGCCGGAATAGATCATTTTTTGGAAAATATTCTTGAGAAAACAAAGCAGCGTGCCGATATTACATATAGTGAATTTCAAGAGATCAGAGCAACGCGTGGTTTGATGCGGTTACAGCAGGGACTTAGAAATAATCGCAGTTATGCAGTACCGATTCAAACGGCAGACGGTGTTACGCAGATGAATCTTACATTCCGTGAGGATGAAGAACAGGCGGGCAAGGTACAGGTAACCATTTGGCAGCCGTATCGCATTTCTATGGAGATGCAGATTTCCGGGGGCAGTCTTAAGGGACTGGTACTCTGTGATGACAGAGCCGGATACGAGAAATTGAAGCAGCAGGCAGGAGCCTTGCAGGAAACTTTGGAGCAGAATGTGTGTCCGGTGAAAACGATCTCTTATGGAATGGATTTTCGTGCGCAGAATGATTATTCTGCTGCATCGGAGAACGATCATGCAGTTGATACAAAAGCTCTGTATCAGACAGCAAAAGTGCTGGTACAGTATATTTCAGAGGTAGTAGCAACAGAGAATGGAGGATTACAATGAGAATTAACCACAATATTTCAGCGCAGCTTACAAATGTCAGCTTAAAAAAGGTTGACAATAAAGTTTCGGCCAGTTTGGAAAGATTAAGTACAGGCTATAAGATCAACAAAGCAGCAGATGATTCTGCAGGTATGGCGATTTCGAATAAGATGCGAACCCAGATCCGTGCGTTGGATCAGGCGTCCCGCAATTCTGCTGATGGAGATTCGATCATTCAGACGGCAGAGGGTGCGATGTCAGAGATTGAGAATATTTTGCAGAGAATCCGTGAATTGGGTGTACAGGCAGCCAATGGTACGCTTGCTTTGGAAGACCGTAAGGCCGTGCAGGATGAGGTTGATGAGCTGATGGACGAGGTTGATCGTATTGCAGACACAACCCAGTTTAATGGTAAGGGGCTGCTTGATGGTTCCGCATCACGTACCGTAATGACGAATACGTTATCCATTCATGCAATTTCGGCGTCTATGGATGTACCAAGAAATGATTATGAGATCACGATCGATGCTATGCCGGAAGCTGCAAAAGCACAGCTTGACTATACGATCCCATCTACGATCAGTATTAATGGGTATAGTTTAGAGATTACGGATGAGTACGATGATACCAGTGTTAGAAAGAAGATTATAGATATGTGTGACGCCATGAATATTGATGTTTCCGGTCCGGATGGATCACTGACACTGACGACACGTGCAACCGGTGCAAACCAGAAGATTTCAGTACGCTCTGCCGGTGCCAATGATGAGACGGTTATTTACGGCAAAGATGCAAAGATCACCTTGGGAACACAGTTTACCCCGGCCGATGGTTTTAGCTATAAAGCAAATGGTGCCGGTATTGTGATCATTGGAAATGATGGATTTGAAATGCAGATCGATGTTACGGATGCTAAAGCGGGTGATAGTGGTATTGTTCGCGTAGAAGATGCCGGCTATATGGTGCTTCAGATTGGTGCCAACGAGCATCAGACGTTGGAGATGGACTTTAAGGAAGTATCTTGCCAAAGCCTGTTCTTACGCAATAAAGAAGGTGTTAATCAGATTAACGCATGTACACAGGAAGGTGCTACGGAGCTTCTCAAAGTGTTGGATGATGCTATTGATAAGATTTCTGCAGCAAGATCCACGCTTGGTGCATATCAGAACCGTTTGGATGCAACAAGAGAGAGTTTGGATGTAAGTGAAGAGAATCTTACGGATGCAATGTCCAGAATTATGGACACAGATATGGCTTCTGAAATGACAGAATATACATCCAACAATGTATTATCACAGGCAGCAACATCAATGCTGTCACAAGCCAATAATCGTCCACAGCAGATTATGAGTTTGTTGCAGAGCTAATTAGGTATCGCAGAATTGCCAAGATTGGTGTGTGGACAGGATCAGGTAGATATGCCAAGATTGGTGCGTGGACAGGATTAGGTAGATATGCTGAGATTAATTGTAATGTGTCGATCAAGTATGGGCATGGAGGTTAAGCATGACGAAGGAACAGATTAAGGAGTATACCGCACGGGTTGCACAGGCAAACCGGACAGAATTAGTCGTTATTATATATGAACTTTTGCTGGATGAAATACAAGAGGGTAACAAACAATATCAGGCGGGAAATACGGATGCGGGGGAAAAACAGATCCGCAAAGCGCAGGGATATTTACAAGAACTTCTCGGAAGTCTGGACTTTCGCTATGAAATTGCGCTGCAATTACGACAGTTGTATCGTTATGTCAACGAACAGTTGATCGCAACTTTGGTACAACGCAGACCGATTCATTTAGATGCGGCGTGTGAAGTGATCCGTGGATTGATGGAGAGCTTTGAACAAGTTGCCAAAGAGGATCATTCAGGACCGGTTATGGAGCATTCACAGCAGCTTTATGCCGGATTAACCTATGGAAAAGGTACACTTAATGAAGTATCCCTCGGAGAGGGCAGTACCTATGGAGGGAAAATATGAAAAAGAAACGTGGAGCGGGGATTTTACTGCCAATCAGCAGCCTGCCGTCACCGTATGGAATTGGAACATTAGGAGCAGAGGCGTATGCCTTCGTTGATCAGTTGGCAGAGGCAAAGCAGAGCTATTGGCAAGTGCTTCCGGTAGGACCGACAAGCTTTGGTGATAGTCCCTACCAGTCATTTTCAGCATTTGCGGGAAACCCTTATTTTATTGATCTTGACACGTTGAAAGAGGATGGGCTTCTTCTTTCGGAGGAGATTGAGGAGCAGTATTGGGGAGACGATGCATCAGAGGTAGATTATGCAGCGTTATACGAGGCTCGTTTTGAGGTATTACATAAGGCATATGCGCGAAGTGATCATAAAATGCAGGAAGATTATCAGGCATTTTTGGCGAAGAGCAGCTATTGGCTGGAAGACTATAGTTTTTATATGGCACTTAAATTTCACTTTCATGGACAGGAGTGGTCGTTGTGGGAGGATGGTCTGAAATTCCGTCACAAAGAAACCCTCCGCAAATTTGAAGATCTGCTGGCAGAAGAAATTGATTTTTGGAAGTTTTGTCAGTATCAGTTTTTCATGCAATGGAGTCGGTTGAAACGGTATGCTAATAGCAAAGGCATCCGTATTATTGGAGATATTCCGTTATACGTTGCCATGGACAGTGCAGATGTATGGACACATTCAGATCTGTTTGAGCTGGATGAGCGTAAGAAACCGATTCACGTTGCAGGGGTACCGCCGGATTGTTTTTCGGAGGATGGACAGCGCTGGGGTAACCCATTATATCGTTGGAAACGAATGAAAAGAGATCATTATGCATGGTGGTATCAGCGAATGAAAGCCAATGCAGCCTTGTATGATGTGATTCGTATTGATCATTTTATTGGTATTGTTAATTACTGGTCAATACCTGCTTCTTGTCCTACTGCTGTAGAAGGTGAGTGGCGCAAGGGACCGGGCAGACATTTGACGAAAGTGATTCGTAAGGCAACGAAAGGTTCGGATATTATTGCAGAAGATCTTGGAATTGTCAGTGATAAGGTTCGTGCCTTGATCAATGAAACCGGTTGGCCGGGGATGAAGATTTTAGAGTTTGCGTTTGATGGAGATGCTTCTAATGAGTATCTGCCACATCAATATAAGAACACGAATTGTCTCGTATATGGTGGTACGCATGATAATCAGACATTGCTTGGTTATTATGGAAACAAATCGGACAAAGAATTAAAATTTATGATGAATTATCTGCATATTAAGCGGGTTTCACAGATTCCAAAGGCGATGTTGCGTGCAGCGTACGCAAGCATTGCGGATACTGTTATATTCCAGATGCAGGATATTTTGGAATTGGACGATACGGCAAGAATGAATGAACCGTCCACAGTAGGAACCAATTGGCGCTGGCGTATGCAGCCGGGAGCCTTTGATGGGAAAAAGATTAAGATGCTTCGCAAAATGTGCAAATTGTATGCTCGATAACCGACATCTATTGCATTGTAAACAGGGGTCAAGCTGCGTCTGGGGACTTTGATTATAATGGTGGAACAGTAGCAAACACATTATACTTTAGATGGATAGGGAGTGTCATTTGTATAAAAATGATACTCCCTATCTATTTTACTTCACAACGTGGTGTTATGCCACCAAGAATTGCTTTAGCAATTCTTGCAAAGCAAAGCGCTGGCGTTGCTTTTTTGTAGGGGGTACTCCATGAAATATATTTGGTGCAACATAAAGAACTTTTTTAAACATAAAAAACTCATATTTATTTTGACGGTTTTTTCTGTCATTTGTTCTTGTATTATGATTCATTTTTCGTATGGATTATATCAGAACTATCAGTTAAAGAAAGAATATGATCTGTCAGATGAGAGAGAAATTGCATTGAGTTTGCAAGGGGATTTTGATGAAGAATCCGATAAGGAATTAAATGATGATGAAAATTATTTCAAACCGGTTGATTCTGTAGACAATTATATAACAATGAATTTGTTAAAGAAATATGTGGCTGAATTTAATAATTCTTTTACAGATAAATTGAAATATATTGAAGCAACAGCGATCGTAGATCAATTACCGTTTCGTATGAACTTTTCGGTGAAGGATGGGACGATTATTAATAGTGATGAATATGAAAAAGAAATAGAGAATAACGCCATGCTGGAAAGTGGGAGGTATTTTACAGACAAAGAATATCGGAACGGGGAGAAAGTTGCTATTTGTTGGGATTATCTTCATTGGAATACGATGTCATCTCCTGTCAGTAGTCGGATGGCAGTCGATAAAAATACGCTGCATATTCAGGGGAAGGATTATAAAATTATTGCCTATGGCATTATTGATGTTGATAGACCTACTATACCGGTCACCTCTTTAGAGGATACAACCCTTTTTCACCAGAGATTAGTATTCCATTTTAAGAAACCAATTCGACAGGAACAGTACAATCTTGTAGTAGAAAAAACAAATAAAATTTTGGGAGACAGGGCAGTAGTTGAGCCGGCAAATCTTCCGGATGATGATGCAGTGTATCTTTATAATACGATTATTATGGTGACGATTTTTATTACCATTGTCTCGGCAATAAATTTTGCGATTTTGTATCGTTATATTCTTTCCAGCAGAAAACAGTCACTTATGGTTTACCGGATTTGCGGAATGAGTTTTGCGAGAGTAGTATTATTGTATTTGGGAGAATGTGTGGTTTTGACGGTACCAGCTTATGTTATCGGTGTTTTGTTGTTTGAGCATGTAATTTTGAAAAAAGTATCAAAATATTATGACTATATGAGTAATAGCTATAGCAGTTATGTTTATATGGTTTTATTTGCTATTTATTTTATACTGTCTTTGTTAATATTACTTTTTATGATCATATATGCATTAAAAACAGACAAAGAGTTAGATGTGAAAGGAGGGACCCGATGAAATTGAAATATGCAATGTTTGAACAGAAAAAAAATAAACTTATGACGGTGCTGATTTTTTTCCAAATAGTAATTGTGTTCATCATGCTCGTCAGCATTATCTCTGCAATTACATCGAGGTATGAAAAATATAAGCCGTTGGAATGCTTCTTTCAGGGCGATGGTTTGAATATGCATATAAATGATCTGCTAGGCAGAAACGGGCAGCGGTATCTTCCGTTTACAGAATCTTCTGATGTAGAAAAAAGCTTAAAAAAAGCACATATGGTAAGCTCCTATGATGTACAGATGACATTTGACATTGACAATAAAAAGGAAGAATTGGGAACATGGTCTCCGGTTATTGGTTATGATGATGAGTTGATCGCAGCATATACTCCTGAGATAGAATCAGGACGCTGGCTTAGAACAGAGGATGCAGATACGGATGTGATCGAGATCGTGTTGGCGCAAAAAGATGACACTCATAAAGTGGGAGAGGTTATAACTTTGACAACTTCTGATGTGGTAAAAGATTCGAGAGAATACAAGTTATCACAACCGGTTCAGGCTAAGATAGTGGGAATTCTTGCAGATGGAGCCAGTCCGATTATGCGTACGATGCATTATGGAGAATATTCTGATTTCAGAGATTATTATTATCCGTTTAACAGGGATGAAGAGGAAAGGGCAATTGTCTTTGTATCCAAGAGAGACATTGAACATAATAATAAGATCCATGCGAAAACGGAACAAGAAAATTTAATAGAGGGTGAAACCTGTATATGGCCATATATCATTTCAGGCCCATGTTTTATACAATATGAGAAAGGAATTACACAGAAGGAAAAAGATTATAATTCAAAATATCTTGCAGTGAATGGAAGATATGAATTTCGTCATACATCCGCAGAAATGCGGGAAAACAGTATGGAATATATTATGAATCAGATGAATATGTTAATTCCTATTTTGATTGCGATGATCATTCTTACGTTGATGTCTATCATTAGCAGTACCGTTATTATGATACGACAAAACATGCACAATTATTCCATTTATTATATGATGGGTTTCACTTGGAAAAGATGCGTGTTGATTCATGTGGAAAGCGTGATTATGATGCAAATGGGGATATTTTTATTTACCATGTTATGTATTGCTATTTGCGAGAAAATTGGTGCGTTAGATCGAATGGTCTTTTCTTTAGGAAAATGGCAGTTGTTGGGGTGTTTCGCTATGATGGTGCTTTTTGTTGTATTTAGTATTTTGCTGTCTTTTCTGTTAATTGGGAAGAAATCGGCAGAGGACATTTTAAGGGAGGTAGAATAAAATGGTTCAACTTGATAATATTGTAAAGACCTATAACAAAGGAAAGAGTAACGCTTTTGAGGCACTCCACGGAATATCGCTGACGATAGAGGATGGAGAAATGGTTGCCATTATTGGAACCTCAGGAGCTGGAAAATCCACCTTATTACATATACTTGCTTGTATTGATGGATACGATTCGGGAGAGTATCGTATTGATGACATGACAATTGGCAAAATTTCTGAAAGAAAGATGGCGGCAATTCGTAATGAGAAGATTGGCATGGTAATGCAGGACTTTGCGTTAATAGAAGAATTTACGGCATTGGATAATGTCATGATTCCGTTGGATTTTGCAGCAAGAGGTAAGAAAAAACGGAAAAAAGACAGGAAAGAAATCGCGCGCAAAATGCTTGAAATGGTGCAGATGCAAGATTTTGTCGATAAGCCTGTGAGTAATCTTTCCGGGGGTCAGAAGCAGCGCGTTGCAATTGCTAGAGCGATTGCAAATGAACCTGCGTTGATCTTGGCAGATGAGCCAACAGGAGCGCTGGATACGGAGACAACAAAAGAAATTATGAAAGTATTTATTGATCTGAACAAACAGGGAAAAACAATTGTTATTGTTACCCATGATTTGGCTGTAGCGGAGCAATGCGGCAGAGTGATAAAGATCGAAGATGGGAAGATGATAGAGTGAGAGCTACTTTGCATCATGCCTCCGTCATGGTTGTTAATGGTGTGAGATGTCGTTATACAAGGGATAGTGAAAATATACGATACTGTGCTGATTTAGTTGTGCAAATTATACAAAAAATGATTAAAATTTTTTTGATGTTGTACTTTGTGCGGAAAAATGATAACATTGTATATATGATACTCGCTTGATTAAAGAGCGGTCATATGGAATCGGATGCATTTGAATTATTGAGTTTTGGAACATCTTGGGTTAGTTGACATAATTTGGGAACAAATGGAGATTCTGTTATGGTAATTATGTCAAATAAAGGTTTTTGTGATTATGATTATGAGAAAGGAAAAATAAATGGAAAGATATCATAATATCGTTCGACATGCATATCATACTGTACCATTTTATCAAGAGTTATTTGACGAATGTTCAGAACTTGACGATATTGATTTGACAAGGCTTCCTGTTGTTGATAAAAGACAAATGGTTACATCGGGCAGGATGATGTTATCATCTAAGTATATTCCACAATATATGGCAAAGACGTTGAAATGGTATAGAACGAGTGGCAGTACGGGCATTTCGTATGAGGTGTATTGGGATGAAAATGATGAAAAAAATTCGCTGAAAGGTTTGTGGTTATTACGTTGGAAGTATTATGGTATTACGCCTAAACACAGACTAGTTTATTTTTTTCCCTCTATAGGGGGTTGTGACAAATATAGGAAGAGAGAAAATTCTTTAGCGGTATCTCGAGGACTTTTGTGTCAGGAAGATTTAATGGAGGTATTTACTCTGATAAAAGAATACAAACCCCAGTGGATGATATTGCAACCGAGTGTTGCTGTATTGCTTTGTGATTTAGTTAAGCAGTATGGTGCGTTAGATGATATACAATATATAGAGTTTACTGGGGAATATTTGGATTCAACCGTTAGAAAGATGGTTGAGGAAACATTTCATTGCAAGACTGCAAATCAATATGGTACAAAGGAGGTTAATTCTATTGCATATGAATGCCCAAAAGGGCATATGCACATTATGTCGGATAATGTTTATTTAGAACAAGTAGGAGAAAATCTGTGTGTTACATCATTGTGTAATCATGCTATGCCGTTTGTTCGATATTGCTTAGAAGACAGAGGAAAGATTATACAAAATGTGCGGTGTGAATGTGGGCGTTGTGGGGATGTTCTTCAATTATATTCTGGCAGAAGTAATGATTTTATCAAGAGGGCAGATGGTAGAATATATCATGCCTATAAGCTGATGCAGATTGTACAAACTCTTAATTATGAAATGGGAGGAAGTATTTTGCAATATCAAATTATTCAGCAAGATTTTGATGATTTTTTGTTTAGGATTGTGTTGGAAAACGACATCACAGTTAATGAACAGGATTGGCTAACAAGACGTTTGCAGGAAGACACAAGAGGTGCTCTAGGCGACAAATGTAATGTTGTAGTTTTATTAGAAGAGAAACTGTTTGCAGAAAATGATGTGATTAAAAGTAAGGTATTTCTTTCGAATATATAACATAAAATGACGTCACGGATGTGAAATGTAAAAATATACATTTTACAGGAACTATCAGATGAAAGAAAAGACGATGTTTTAACGGCATAGCATTCAAAAAAATAATAAGGAAGAGAGCAAAATGGGACATTGCATACATATTGATGAAATTGTATGGGAAAAAACGTTGTGGAGGAAATTTTGCAAGTATGCAGGAAGACGAGATAAGAGATTGGTATTCCCCGAAGAGCCTGTAGTAGTGGTTCAGGATACTGACACAATGCTTTCTGATTTCGAAGCAAATGTGATTGTAAAGAAAGCTTTATCGGATTTTTTAGATAAAAAGAAGCCGTTGAAGAGATATTATTCAGATGATGACCAAAAGTGTAAACTTACAATCAATACACAAGTTTATGCGGACACATATTTGTTTTTAAGCTTGCGTTTAGCAATATTGCAAACCGATGAGCAGGCAACATCAGAGATAGACAAACATTTGCTAAACATTGTGCTGAATTATAATCAAAATTATTGGCATTATTATGATTTTGAAGAACGATTGGCAGATATGCTACTTACAGAGGGAATAAAATATAAAGACATTCCCGTTAATGAGATTTGTGGGTTTATAATACAAGGTCTTCGTAGTGGTAAGTATGTATCGGTTCATTTGGATGAGTATTACATGGATCGAAAAGAGTCTCAGGGGGAGATTCATCTCGTACGGGAGAATTTGATTTATGGGTATAATAATGAAAAGCGTGAGTTTTACGCTTTTGGCTTTGGTCAACGAGAAAAAACGGAGACATTTATTGTTACTTATGACGAAATGATTCCAGCTTTTGAAAAAGGAAGGTTGTTTTTCTTTCATGGAGCGGGATATTTATCGATGGACGGGTGTTATCCGTTAAATTATATTCAATTGGCAACGCCAAAATCATTTGTTTTGACGGGGGAATATTTACGGGAAAGGATATCCGATTTTTTGAATCCCAAGGAAGGAACAGTTACCCCTGATGATATGCAAGTGTATGGTGCGGAAGTGTATGACATGATTTTAGAGGAACTGAAAGGAGAGACAACTAGAGAAACCATTGATTATCGTACCTTTCATCTTTTGTGGGAACATAAAAAGAATGTGTATCGTTGTCTAAAGGAAGTTCAGCAACGGGAAGGAATTATCAGTGAAGAACTAGTTGCAAAATATCAAAAGGTTGTGAATGGTTTTCAGGGATTAAGAATTGTGTATATGAAAGAAGCGGGAATTACAGAACGTTTGATTCGCACAAAAAAAGTACATAAAATATGCGGTCTTAACGAGCGCATTTTAGAAATTTTTCAGAGGGAGGTGGAAAGAGAAAAAGCAGTGTTACAGGAAATAGTAATAGAATTACGGTGAAGATAGGAGGGATTTTGTAGGACGAAAGTGATTTTTAGCAAATAAAAACAACATTAGAAAATATTGATTACAGAGTACATATTAAGAAAAATAAGAATGAATTTAAAATATGATATGTATCTCAGTGGAGGTAAATTATGAAAAAAAAGGCTATTATGTTATGTTTAAGCACTTTGTTGTGCGTGAATCAGTTTAGTACAGCATTTGGGGTTTGCGCAGCGCAAATAGATGTTGTACCAAAAGTGACAGTCAGAAATGCGGAGGAGATATATCCTATTGATCCTAATGATAAGGAGTGGGCAAAATTAGAGACGGAAGAGGAGAAATTTGATAAGACACAGATTAATAATATCGTGATTGATCAATTGACATCTGAGGTATTGCTTGAAGTAATTATAAAGAATCCGATGATATCGGCGATTGAAGAGCAAGAAACTAGAAAAGATGGAGTAGAAACGTTTGTGCAAAAAACGAATGTAGGGAAAAAATTTCTAGAGAGAGAAGATGCCATTGATGCTGTTATCAAAGAATATCTTTCTTTAGAAATTCCTGCGGATACATTAAATGATTATTCTGACATGGATGGACTGACAGGGAAAGCGTTGGACGATGCGGTGACAAAACTGTTAAAAGATAAGGAATTTTCAGAAAATGTTGACAAGGATCTGGAATCATTTCATAAAGTACATTTTTTGGAGGGATTCCTTTTACAGGATAACATATATGAACAATTGACGGTTGCCAACAAAAGAGAATTGTATGCGAAATCGCTTGAATTACAAGAACAGGAATATGAGAGTGATGTATTTAGTTATACGGCGGAAAAGGAATTGTATAGAGCGTTGGCACAAGATCAGGATATGAAACCGTACATTATGCTGCGTTCAGGGGTAAATGATCCACATAAAACAGAATATGTAGATACGCCAAAGGGTAGTAAAGTGGAAGTGTTAAGATATACAAATAATGCGCCAAATAGTGATGCAACGGTTGCAGCATTCAAGAAAAAAGATGGCTATACTGTTTATGCGAGAGGGTATACGCATACAAATTGTCATGCATATACTTGGGCTGGTACAACTAGTGTATGGTTGGCAAAACCCGGTAAGTATTTATCGGATGGAAGTTATAAGAAAGTAGGTTCTCGGATCCGACCAACAAGTCCATATCAAAAAATAAATAGTGCAGGACATTCTGCAATATTTATTAGGCGTGCGGGAGAAAGGGATTGCATTGTTCGAACAACGTTAATGGGAAAACCGATATACGAAACGACTTTGTCCAGAGATTTTCCAAGTGATTATGACGTTTATGATAGGGTGTGCTAATATGTTGAGGAGGTGTTTTTTATGAAAAAAATCATATACCCAGTAGGCATGATAGTGATCGGAGTTCTTATTTGTGTGTTGGCAAAGGGAGTGGACCAGCGACCGATTGCAGCCAAAAAGAATGTTAATAGCAAGCAATCTGAGCTTACGTATGATAAAACAGAACAAGAGAGAAAAAGTCTACCCGATCGTGAACCGGATAACAATAATCTTGTTGCATTAAAGACAAACTTGTTGCCATACGGATTACCGGGAAGACAAAAAGGATGGTATGGAGACTTGCTGGCGGAAAAACTGGGGATTGAAGTGCATTATGTTCAGCCTTCATATTTTGCGGAGCGAGATAGCGATATGGATATGTATTTATTTTTTATGGGAAATGTGAGTTATTATGATGCGGTTAAGGCGGGAGAATTGTTAGATCTGGAACCGACCTTAAAGAAAAATCCTAAGATATATAAGCGCTACAAAAATGCTTTTCGATATATCAAGAAATATACTTATAAAAAAACAGGGAAAAAAGGAATTTACGGTTTCCCGGTCAACCTAAAATCATTTGATGATAAAGGAAGAAAACTTGATTGCGTATCCATTTTGTCGGGATCCAACAACAAGAACAAGGCGATGGATCTTTTGATGTATTCTGCCTCAGATGAAGGGATTATGAATTGGACGTATGGACCGGAAGGAGAAATGTGGGAACGCAAAAACGGCAAGTATGTCGTATTAAAAGATTGGTCAGCAGAGGAGGGGACTGACGAAGATGAGGAATATGTGGAATATTCTGATTATTCTTCAGATTATATCTGCCCGAGGACGTTGATATATTTAATCCCCAATACTTCTCTGGGAGCAGAATTAACCGGAGTGAAGATTAAGAGATTTTAGAGGCTGAAAATCCTTTGTGTAACGTTGGAAAAGCAAGTGCATGTTTTGAATGAATTAGATGATTTGAGTTGTCTATGAAGATGGGAGGACAGATAATGCATAGGGAACAGAAAAATAGCAGAGATCATAGGTTAGCAATTGTGACACGACAAGGTCATAAAATTACTTATGGTGCATTACAACGGCAAATAGAAGAATGCCTATCGTATGTAGATAAGGAGAGCCGTCAACTTGCACTTATTCTCTGTGACAATTCTTATATGAACCTGTGTATTTATCTGTCCTGTCTATCTGCAAAAATACCAGTGCTTCTTCTTGATGTGTCAGAACAGCATAGGGTAAAAGAAATTATCTCGGAATTTACAATTTTTTATATGTGGGTACCTCAGGGAATGGTGTTAAACATACCACAGCGCTACATCGCAGAAATGGAGGGGTATGTTTTATATGAGTTAATACAAAATAAAATAGAATCCTCATTTATTCAGGAAGAGATTGCATTATTATTGCCAACTTCCGGGAGTGAGGGGAAAAGTAAGTTTGTGATGCTTTCTTATAAAAATATTATCAGTAATACAGAAGCCATTATAGAAGCGTTACATATAAAGGAAACGGATCGCGCAGCGGTGATGCTCCCATTGTGTTATTCGTATGGTTTATCGGTAATACATACACATTTATATCAGGGCGCTGTGTTACTGATGCCTGACTTAGCAATGGTTCGTCCGAAATTTTGGGATTTTTTGTCCCGAGAAAAAGTAACTTCACTTGCTGCAGTGCCTTCTGGCTATGAACTTATGCGAAAATTAAGAGTATTTGAAGGTAAGTATGATTTATCAAGCTTACGAATTATTACACAGGCGGGAGGCGCAATGCGCATTGATACACAAAGGTATTTATTAAAACACTGTAAACAGTGTGCACCCAATGTACATATAGCGATTATGTATGGGCAAACGGAGGCAACGGCGAGAATTACAACATATTTTGTTGATGAACATATGGATAAAATTGGCAGTGTTGGCAAGGTGATTCCAGGGGGAGATATTTGGATTATAGGAGAGCAGACGGAGGGCGAGGTATGCTATAAGGGAGATAATGTATTTTTGGGCTATGCGAGATGCCAGCAAGATATTGAGATTTTGAAAGAACATAACAGCCAATTGCTTACTGGAGATGTAGGATATATAGATTTTGATGGGTATTTATATTTGACGGGAAGAAAAAGTCGATTTGCTAAACTTAACGGATACCGAATTGGTTTGGAGGGATTACAGTCAGAATTGTCAGACAATATAGGATGCGAAATTTGGTGTACAATAGAGCGAAAACAAGATGAGGAAAATCTTGTTGTATGTTGGAGTGACAAATCAGTTGCGAAAGAAGTGATACAATCAGTGTTGAAGCTGGAATGTAAATTGCGTGGGAAATGGAAGGTACAATATGTACCGTATTTTCCGTATAAACAAAATGGTAAGCCGGATTATAATGCTTTGATAAAACTTTTTATGTTTTAGTAGAAAGGAGATAATTTAATATTGAAAGAGAAAGATAAATTTATAGCTATTGTCGCATCGGTTGGAAACATAGACGAAATAGATAAGATTAAAGATGATGCAAGTTTATTTGAGGATTTACATTTTGATTCCTTGGCAGTTGTAGAATTATTGAGTACAATAGAACAAGAGTTTGCGGTTGATTTCACAGTGCTTCCGGATTTTTTAGAACGTTTTGAAAGTGTAGGGAAAATTTGGGAAGGAATACAGATCCTATCGCAGTAATTATGATATAATGAGCACACAGTGCTCATCTTAGGAGTTTCTCCGAAACTCCATTATGCGCAGAAATCATGCGCAATGATTATGATATAATGACTCCAAAATCCAGATGCTTTGCATCTGCCGCGCATTGCGCTTTATGATTTTGTCGTTCACAAATTCTGCGCAAGTGAACAAGCTCCCTTGCGTTGCGAATTTGTGATATAATGAGCACTTCAGGGGGAATATTGAGACAGGAGAAAGATGCGTTATGAAAAAATATGTAAATCCAATTGTTATGGTATTGATCGGAGTTCTTATTTGCGTGTTGGCAGAGGGAGTGGATCAGCGGACGGTTGTCAAAAAGAAGAATGTAAAGATTGATCAATCGAAGCTTACTTATGATGAAGCGGAACAGTACAGAAGGAGTTTGCCTGATCGTGAACCGGATAACAATAATCTTGTTGCATTAAAGACAAACTTGTTGCCATACGGATTACCGGGAAGACAAAAAGGATGGTATGGAGACTTGCTGGCAGAAAAACTGGGGGTTGAAGTGCATTATGTTCAGCCACCATATTTTGAGGAGCGAGATAGCGATATGGATATATATTTATTTTTTATGGGAGAGGTGTCTTATTATGATGCTGTTAAGGCAGGAGAATTATTAGATCTGGAACCGACCTTAAAGAAAAATCCTAAGATATATAAGCGCTATAAAAATGCTTTTCAATATATCAAGAAATATACTTATAAAAAAACAGGGAAAAAAGGAATTTACGGTTTCCCGGTCAACCTAAAATCATTTGATGATAAAGGAAGAAAACTTGACTGCGTATCCGTTTTGTCGGAATCCAACAACAAGAACAAGGCGATGGATCTTTTGCTGTATTCAGCTTCAGATGAAGGGATTATGAATTGGACGTATGGACCGGAAGGAGAAATGTGGGAACGCAAAAACGGCAAGTATGTCGTATTAAAAGACTGGTCAACGGAGGAGTGGGCCAACAAAGATGAGGATTACGTGGAATATTCTGATTATTCTACAGATTATTTCTACCCGAGGGCGTTGATATATTTAATTCCGAATACTTTTCTGGGAGCAGAATTAACCGGGGTGAAGATTTCTAGGATGTGAGAATGTTTTTTACAACATAAGATTTATCGACTCGATATAGAAATTAATATGTCCTAGACTGAACTGACTATAATGTAACACCCCCGGCAGACGTTTTTGTCTGCCGGGGGGGTTTGTTGTTATCCTTAAATACGGTTATGTAATATGATGCTATCGTAAGGCATTGGATTACCTCATGTTTTGTCGGATTATTCGAATCCTTTTTTGATCTGTTCTGCGATCTCACCCATATCTTCTTCCGGTTCACCGGGTTTCCAAGTAATATTTACCTGATCATCTTTATAACGAGGAATCAAATGTACATGCAGATGAAATACTGTTTGACCAGCGGCCTCACCATTATTCTGCAAAACATTTAGGCCATCGCAGTTTAAGCTTTTCTTCATGGCAGCAGCACATTTCTTGGCAACTCCCATAATCTTGCTGCAATAATCATCTGGCAGCTCATAGAGATTTGCAGCGTGCGTTTTAGGAAGGATGATGGAATGACCGCGGGAAGCAGGCCCAAGATCCATGATTACATTGAAATCCTCATCTTCGTAAATCGATGTTGTCGGAATCTCTCCATTTGCCAATTTGCAAAAAATACAATCCTTGTCAATATGTTTCTCCATAATATTCCTCCATTCTGCCGTCCTTACAGCGGCACTAATACTATTTGAATTTCAAACTTTGCACGGAGTGGCTACTTGACCACATATTGCTCATTAAGTAACGTGACGTAGCGCATCGTAGCGAAAGCGTCCCGTCCAAAAATTGATGATACCTTGCTAAACCGGGACATCTCAGACACTCCTTTAGGCATGTATTCATCAGAGACTTAACAAAATAAGAAATCACGTAAAAACGTTGCGTTCTACGGCAATTATCTTAGTTCTCGGATGACAGAACAATTTAGTTTATCGGCTGCAAAATATTTTATTTATTGCTGACATAATGAGCAATATGTGTTTTCGAGTTGGTTGATCCGTGCAAAGTTTGTGTTTGTCTATTCGAAGCGGAAAAGTTCATCGAAGCTGCGCAGGATCTTGAAATCACCTTTGGCAATCACATTGCCGGTACGAAAAGCACTTTGTAATGTAGTTTCGCCGTGTATGATCTGTGTCAGCAACTCCGCTTTGAGCTTCATAGTCACGTGTGGTTCGAAATTTTTCGGCTGCTTGTAGGTACAATGTAAAATATCACCGTCAGCCGTGATATAAAGACAGCGGTCTTCATCTGTGATCTCAAGGGTAAACCGTACGGAAATGTCCGGAATACCGTGGAAATGTGATGAAAATGCACGGATATAGGGGTCGGAGCTTGACATAGGATCTTCATCATCCCCTAGTAATGTGCGGAAAATTTCAGACAATTCCTGAATGTCTTCTTTTTGCTTCTGCACGTATTGGTCATTAGAAACATATTCCGACAACTGTTCACTTTCCTGTGGTGTCAAATCAATGCTTAACGGACGCGATAATGTGTCCGGTGACAGGGAATTACTGGAAGGCAATGTCTCCAGCTTGCCGGTAAAGGTGCGGTAAAATAGCTCTACTCTTTTTTCTACAAATGTAGTATACCCATCATTAGCTTTGAAATCTTCCGGATCTGTTATATATGCCTCAATGCCATCGCAAGGTTTGCCACCAAGCAGTTCCCAAGCTTTTGTAAGCTGTAGGGAGGCCTCTTTCTCCCCATAGGTGGTCGATAGAACGACGGGCATCATGCATAGAGATTGAATGGTTTCTTTGTCACCGTACAACCAGCAGGCATCCAAAAACTGCTGTAACAACCCTCCATAGCTAAACCATTCTACAGAGGCAGCTAGAATAACGGCATCCGCTTCTTTGAGCGTTTTCGGTAAAACGGAGATGCCTTTTTTATCTTCGTATAGATTGTAGCGTCGAACGACAACGTTGAGCTCGTTCAATACTTCTGTTATTTTGTCCATAACATAGATGGTAGGATCTTCGATCAATCCTCTGCCACCATAATAAATATTAACTTTCGTCATGAGTCTATATTCCTTTCTCTTTGGACAGAGTCAATAAAGTGTACATAGCAAATCCGCTGATCAAACCACCGATATGTGCTGCGAAATCGACATTTGGTATTGCAAAACTTCCATAAACAATCCAAAAGATCATAAAAATGATCTGACGCAGATCCGGGGATTCTTGACGGTCATGATGAAAAATCAATGCAAGGATTAAAGCACCCATAAGACCGTAGATCGCACCGGAAGCACCCACCGAGGTACTTGCGGAATGTATAACAACATTATAAACGATTGAGGTGCAGCCTGCAAGAAGACCGCTGACCAGATAAAGGATCAGATAACGGATATGACCCAAACGTCGTTCCAAGTAAGCGCCGATAAAGATCAAAGTGATCATATTGTTAAAAATATGTTCTCCGGATATATGTAGGAACATTGAAGTAAATAATCGATACCATTCCTGCTTGTCAAAGACGAGTTCTGCGCTTAGTGCTCCCATAGAAAACAGAGCGTCTCTTTTGCCTGGGATCAGATCTCCATATACAAAAAGCAGGATGTTGACAGCAACCAGTAAGAGTGTTACAAAAATGCTGCGCATGGCAGGCAGAACGGATCGAAGGTCAGAAGTTCGTTCCGGTCCCTCCTGCAGGAATTGCTCTAAGTCTTTCTGCAAAGGGGAAAATAAAGTATCTACGTCTTCATAGGCCTGTAATATGCCCTGCGATGGAATGATCTGCCAATAGTTCTTGCGATCCGGAAATAATTTTCTGCCGAGAGAATCATCTTCCGTCATCAAAATATAGAGATATTCACAGTTGTCAAAAGTGTTATCTATTAGCATTTGCTGAAGTTGGTCAGAGATCATCGCTATATTTTCGGCGTTCAGTGTGTATGGCTCTCCCGCCCGGATACGGTCTTTTTCTTCGTATCGTGTATCTGCAGCTTTGACAGCGGCGGCAGCCTCTGCGTCGATGATCACGACTACAGGGGTGCAGACAGGATCCTTTGTATGGAGATAGATGTCGAGAAATGGGCAATCCGTTTCGACAACACCGTAATTATATTTTGCAAAAAGGTGATCCAAAGTTGTATCGTGCATAGTAATCTTACATTCCTTTCCAAATTTGCTAAGTTACCGTGTGTTCGCACTTTGCCAAACGCACAAAAGGTGGTTTGTCAATACCTTTGTGCATATGAAGTATGAGTTACAGATGTATATTGTAACAAAAAAGAAAACGTCGAACAAGGGCGTAAAATGATATTCGATGGGCACTGTTTTCACAGGATAGGACATAGTATGATGAAACTGCAGGAAACAAAAGCCATGAAATTAACGGAAGGTGGAGAGGCAGATGCAGCAATTATATGCAAATTACAGCTTACTAATGATAATGCTCGGTGCAGGGATTATCACACTGCTCCTGCAAAGTATAGCGGGTCATGTTATGAACGATCTGTTAGAGGAGTGTTCTAAAATTGCCGGGACGAAAAATCCGTGGATCCGCAATTTGATCAAAAAATTTCAAGTGTGTTACGAACTACATATTCCGGCAAAAGATGTGGGCGGTTTTGTGGACAGGTACCTGTTAGAATACCGGGCATATCAAATACGATTATCTACTTGGGAAAATGTTGGACTGTATGGGGCATGGTTTGTGGGAATGTATTTTGGGGTGTGTACGATTTATGGGATATATATTCAGACATCACTTCAAATTTACGGTATGTATTGTATCTACACCGTTATCATATTAGCACTTATTTTTGGAGGCGAATTATTGATGCAGGTGCATGCACATAAAAAAATGATCCGTATTTATTTGTTGGATTATTTGGAAAACAGTTTGCAGCCACGATTGGAAAATCAATATTTGTATCCGGAAGAGCAGGCAAAATATCAACAAGCTTATTTCGAGGAGCCGGAGCAGCAAACGCTTGCATTAGCTGCCGGTAATGAGGAAACAGAGCAGCAAACGCTTGCATTAGCTGCCGGTAATGAGGAAACAGAACAGGAAAAGGAAGCTGTCTGGTCGATTGCCGGGAGATGGCAGAACGGTATGGAATATGCGGTTCATGAGGAATGGCAGAATGAACATGGACATGCATGCAAGCAGACTTTGGCACCGACTTGGCCGGAGGGGGATATGTGCAAGCAGACTTCGGCACCGGATTGGCCGGAGGGGGATATGTGCAGGCAGACTTCGGCACCGGATTGGTTGGAGAAAGGCATACGTGGGCAGAAAGAGCAAAGAGCAGAAGAAAAACTAACGCTGCTCGGAGAAATTATGGAAGAGTATTTCTAGAAATGGAGGATGACACAATGGAAAAGAGATTTGGCATTTCAGATGCGGCGAGACAGGTTGGTGTGGAGGCACATGTACTGCGTTATTGGGAGGATGAACTTGGGTTAGCGATTCCGCGTAATGGGCAGGGACATCGATACTATAGAGAGCAGGACATTCATATTTTGCATAAGATCAGAGATTGGAAAGAGCAGGGCTTTCAACTTCGTGCTATTAAGCTGCTTTTGCCGGATCGAAGACGAGTTGAGGCGATGACGCCGCAGGAGTTGTATCATCTGCGTGAAGAGTTAAATCAAAAGGTGCAGATGGAAGAAGATCGATCGCCAAAGCATGCAAGAATGGGGCAGGTGACTCCGCTGCCGTCAGCAATGGAAGTGGCGGAGCCGGTAAGCAGCATCAGCAAAGAACAAAAATTGCAGCAGTTTGAGCAGATGATGCGTGATATGATCACAAGTGTTGTGGAACAGCAGACGCAACAATCTGAAGAGCGGATCGCAGAGGCTGTAACAGAAAAGGTGAGTAAGCAAATGGATTATTTGATGCGGGAAAAGGAAGAGTTACAACAAAAACAAATAGAAATATTAGAAAAAATATTAATCGAAATGCGTCCGGCGGCAAAAGAAGCGGCAGCCACCGAAGAGCTGCCGCAGGTTACAACGATCAGATCCCGCAAGAAAGAGCGGGAGGCAAAACGCAGTGTAGGATGGCTGCATCTGCCATTCTGATCCATGAATTATTTTCGACGGGTTATTTGTCTGCACTTTTGACAACGATTTTGCATTTAGCGCGAACCCCATTCGCAAGTGTTGCGGTTACGTAAGTCGTTCCGGGTCTTTTGCCTCGAAGGACACCCTTTTTATTAATAGTAGCGATACGTGTATTGAGTACGGTATATACCGGCTTTTCTTTCGTAATGCTTGGACGAAGCGTAATCCGCACTTTCCTCGTCTTGGATTTTGTTATCTTATATTTGGAATGCTTAAATTTGATGCTGACAGCATGTGGTGATACAGATACCTTGGCTTTCAGTGTGGTTGGACGATTCATAAAGAAAAGTCCTGACGTTGATCGGATGCGGATCTGAATGGTTGCTGTACCGGCCGCCATACCATAGTAATCGCAAGTATTTTCGGATACTTTTGTTACCTTGAGAATGGAAGGATTGGAACTTTTAAAAGTCGTTTCATATCCATCCAGATCGTCTAGTAACGTGAGACTGGAGGAGTCACCGATAAATATTTTTTTTTGAAAATTTTTCTTTGTTCCCGGTTTTTTGGAACGCTGTAAAGCGCCAGAGGCATCTAAAGCCTGTTTGCCGTTGATCTCGGTTGCAACGACGGGGATCTTCGGTGCCTTAGCGGCGGCCGGTTTACCTTGTGTGCACAAGATCAAGACCAGTGCGATCAGCGCCAGTTTTATTTGTTTTCTATAGTTCATAATTATCCTCATTTCTACACACGTGTTCCATGCATAAGACAATTCGTGTCCGGTGTGTATCAACACAAATAGCATGTATTATCATTTCCTACCTATATCAGGTTCGCATTTATCATAGAATAAGATAATGGCAGAAAGGTGTCAAATATTTGCCATCTTTTTCAAATACTATTATACTTATTACAGGAAGTGGTCAGATTCGACGAAGGAGGAACTCATGGAATACATATTGATTGCAGATGATAATAAAGATATTACGGATATTTTAGAAAAATATGTCAAAAAAGAAGGTTATGGAGCGTTGATCGCCACAGATGGCATTCAGACGGAAGAGCTGTTTCACGAATATCATCCGGCGGCCATACTGCTGGACGTGATGATGCCGGGGAAGGATGGCTATGAGGTGTGCCGCACGATCCGACAGGAATCCGCCGTACCGATCATTTTAATTACGGCACGAGGCGAAGACTATGATAAGATCATGGGATTAGACATTGGTGCAGATGATTATATTGTGAAACCGTTTAGCCCGAGTGAGGTTATGGCGAGACTGCGCGCGGTGCTTCGTCGGATAAGCCGTCAGAGTGTGGAGACGCAGTCCGGACAGATCTTACGTGTCAGCAATATGGAAGTGAATTTAGATGAATATACATTTTGCATTGATGGCAAAAAGATCCCAATGACGAAAAAAGAAATTGAAACCATGTGGACGTTAGCAAGTACACCGGGCAAAGTATTTACCAGAGATAATCTGCTTGACAGTTTATGGGGCTACGATTATTACGGAGACAGCCGCACGGTAGATTCACATATCAAAAGACTGCGCGCGAAACTTGATTCTGTGCCGCATCCGGACTGGACGATCAAGACGATCTGGGGCGTCGGCTACAAGCTAGAGATTGCCGGAGGACAGTAAGACATGAAAGGGCTGCATAAGATCAGACAAAAATGGAATGATTCCAAGCTTGGCAGAAATGATATATCTGTACGCATTTATCTGTCTTTTGTTGTGGTGCTTGCTGTTTCGCTGCTGTTGACCGGGGCAATCTTTAATTATTTATATCAGCGCAATTACACGCGTTCCTACACGGAACTTTTGACCAAACAGGGCAAAAAGATAGCACGCCGGGTGTCCAAGTTTCAGTACAAGAAGAATGTCGGACAGTATGAAAAATATTCCGTTTATATTGATGAGATTGAGAGTGCAGAGAACACAGATGTATGGATCCTCAGCAATCATAAGGCGAAAAATGCCTTGAAAGATGATTTTACGAATGCAGAAATGAACGATGACAATCTGACCGATGAAATGTATGCGGTGCTTCGCCAGGCGTTTGGGGGACAGACAGGAGCGTCATCAAGCTATGATAAAGCATATGGTATGATGATCCTTCGTGTGGCGATCCCGGTGCACGATTACAAAACCGATCAGGTGATCGGAGCGGTTATGATGGTTTCTATGATCGACCGCCAGACGATGGGACTAAGAGAGGGGAAATATCTGATTTCTCTCAGTGCAGTGGTAGCGGTAGTTATTTCGTATTTGATCGCTTTGATCTTTACAAAATATCTGTCTCTGCCGATCAATAAGATCGGTAAGACGATCCGAAGAATTGCGGGAGGCGATTATTCTCCGGTTGAGAAGTACAGTCACAGCAGGCAGTTATCACAGTTGGAGGAGCAATTAGATGTTCTTGCAGAGCGCTTGACAAAATCGGAGCAGGAACGTGCGAATTTAGAGCAGGTAAGAAGAGACTTTTTTGCAAATGTTTCTCATGAATTGCGGACACCGATCACAGTAGTGCGCGGATATGCGGAAATGCTTCACGATGATGTGCTTTCGGAGGAGGAAGATGTCCGCGGCGTATATGACCGGATCTTATTAGAGTGTCAGGGGATGGAACGTCTGGTGCAGGATCTGTTTTTACTCTCTAAAATGCAGAATCCGGATTTTCAGATGGACAAAGAACCTGTCAGCTTGGCACAGATCTTTGCGGACGTAATGCGTAGTGCACGCGTGATCGGCGAGGACAAAGAGATTCATTTTGTGGTTGATATACCGGAAGAGCAGCCATTTATGATCGAGGGCGATTATGGAAGATTACGGCAAATGTTTTTGATCGTGTTAGATAATGCCGTAAAGTTTTCTGAACGAGGGGGCAAGGTGCACTTGACTCTTGTCAGCCGGGACGGTCTGATCAAGGCACAGATCGCTGATCAGGGCATTGGGATCGCACCGGAAGAGCTGCCATATATTTTTGAAAAGTTTTATAAATCAAAGCTGACACAAAATGAAAAAGGAACCGGGCTTGGACTAATGATCGCTAAGCAGATCATATTACGCCATGGAGGTGACGTTGAGGTGCAGAGTGTGCCGGGAGAAGGTACGACCTTTACCTTTACGTTTATGGAGCTGACTTCGCTGGAAGAATATGAGTAAATTCATTTGACAGTTGTATTTTTCAAGAAAATTGTATATACTTATAGTACCTGGAATGTACGACAACTTCTGATATTTTGAACCTACACTTTATGAATGGGATTCCTATATATATGAAAGAATGTCATGCCTTCATTGCAGAGGAAGATTGCATTTCATATGCGGTTGCCCACCTAGCTGATCGCTAGGACTCAAAATTCAGGAACCGGCATTTTGGGTATATTTTTTTGTCCAATCTTAAGAACCGTTCGGATCGAATACACATGGAAGATCGCGCGGCAGAAAGTGTGGACAAGTGGAACCGGAAGAAATATACGAAATATTTGGAGGAAGAAAAAGTGGCACAGAAGGGTGATTTATTATCTTTTCGTCCGGACATTAAAGTGTTGGACGCAACAATTCGTGATGGTGGTTTGGTAAATGATTTTTATTTTACAGATGAATTTATCCATAATCTGTACGAAGCAAATGTAAAAGCAGGCGTAGACTATATGGAGTTTGGTTATCGCGCTGATAAAGAGATGTTTGACGTGGATGCTTATGGCCCATGGAAGTTTGCTGAGGATGACAAGATTCGCGAAGTCGTTGGTGATAATGACACCGATCTGAAGATTTCCATTATGGCAGATGTAGGACGCTGCAATTATAAAGAAGATATTCATGACCGCAGCGACAGTCCGGTAGATCTTATCCGTGTGGCAACTTATGTGAATACAATGCCGGCGGCGATCGATATGATCGAAGATGCACACCGCAAAGGGTACGAAACGACTTGTAATATCATGGCGATTTCCAATGCGAAAGAGTCCGACATTAATAAAGCGTTAGAAATGCTTGGTAAATCTTGTGTTGATGGCATTTACATCGTGGACAGTTTTGGTTCGTTGTTCCCGGAGCAGATCCGCACTATTTCGGATCAGTATATGGAAGTGGGCGAGAAGTACGGCAAATACATAGGAATGCACGCACATAACAATCAGCAGCTTGCTTTTGCAAATACGATCGAGTCCTGTGCAAGAGGTGTGTCTTATTTGGATGCAACGATGAGCGGAATGGGACGTGGAGCAGGAAACTGCTGCATGGAATTATTGCTTGGATTTTTGAAAAATCCAAAGTACAAGCTTTTCCCGATCATTAAATTCATCGAGCAGAATATTGTTCCATTAAAAGAGCAGGGAGTTGAATGGGGATTTGATATTCCATATCTGTTGACAGGTCATTTGAATCAGCATCCACGTGCAGCAATTGCCGCAATGAAAGAGGGACGCAAGGATTACTCTGGATTTTACAAAGAAATTATTGATAAAGATTGATCCGATTCAAAATAAACGGGTGATCAGGAGTATGTAGGAAAGGAATGTAGGGAAAGTATGGTCGAAGCAATATTTAACACGCCGATCGGAGTGTTTGATTCCGGTTTGGGCGGTGTCAGTGTTTTGCGACAGATGCGTTATTTGATGCCTGCAGAGCAATTCTTATATTATGGGGATTGTGCAAATGCACCATATGGTACAAGGACTGTCGAAGAGGTGAGAGATCTGACGATCAAGCATGTTAGCCGGCTGCTCGATCAGGGCTGCAAGGCGATTGTTGTTGCCTGCAATACGGCGACCAGCTGTGCGATCAAAGAGCTTCGGGAAATGTATTCAGATATTCCGATTGTTGGCATAGAACCTGCGATCAAGCCGGCAGTAACAGAACACCCGGGCGGCAATATACTTGTGATGGCAACACCGATGACGTTGAAGCAGCAAAAATTCAATAAACTGATGCATAAATATGAAGATCAGGCAAATATCATCCCGGTGCCATGTCCCGGCTTGATGGAATTCATCGAGAGCGGAGATTTTGACGGCGAAGAAGTTTATATTTACCTGCATGAACTTTTTGAGGGGATCAAAGAAAGACCGTTGGATGGAATTGTTCTCGGATGCACTCACTATCCATTCGTACAGGATACGATCTTGGAGATGGTTGGAGAACATGTGGATCTGTATGATGGCGCAATTGGCACGGCAAAGGAAATGCAGCGGCGGTTACGCGAGATCAAGTTACTGGCAACGAAAGAAGAGCTTGGACATGTTCATTTTGAATGCAGCGGTAACCGTGGGGAGAAAACAAAGTTGTTTCAGCGATTGATGGCACTTCCGGTTGTGTCAGCAAAACCGATGACGCAAGATCAGTTTAAGGATTATTTTACAATTGATTAATTAAGGAGAGATATGATGAACGAATATACAATGGGAACAAAGTGTGTACAGGCAGGATATACTCCGGGTAATGGCGAACCGCGTCAGATCCCGATCGTGCAGTCTACTACATTTAAGTATGACACCAGTGAGGATATGGGGAAATTATTTGATCTGGAAGCAAGCGGATATTTTTACACACGCTTGCAGAATCCAACCAACGATCATGTAGCAGCTAAGATTGCAGCAATGGAGGGTGGTACGGCAGCAATGCTGACTTCTTCCGGTCAGGCAGCCAATTTTTTTGCTTTGTTTAATATTTGTGAGTGCGGCAGTCATATTGTGGCATCTTCATCAATCTATGGTGGCACATTTAATTTGATACAGGTCACCATGGCAAAGATGGGTATTACTGTTACATTTGTATCCCCGGATTGTACAGAAGAAGAGTTAAATGCAGCATTTCAGGATAATACGCGTGCGGTTTTTGGTGAGACGATTGCTAATCCTGCATTGACGGTATTGGATATTGAAAAGTTTGCGAAGGCTGCGCACGCGCATGGTGTGCCGTTGATCGTGGATAATACATTCCCAACGCCGGTGAATTGCCGGCCGATCGAGTGGGGGGCAGATATTGTGACGCACTCTACGACAAAATATATGGATGGACACGGAGCAGCAGTCGGTGGTGCGATCGTTGATTCCGGTAAGTTTGACTGGATGGCACATGCGGATAAGTTCCCGGGGCTTTGCACACCGGATGAATCTTATCATGGTATTACTTATGCTGAAAAGTTTGGCAAAGAGGGGGCATTTATTACAAAATGTACAGCACAGTTGATGCGCGATTTTGGATGCATTCAGTCTCCACAGCATGCATTCCTCTTGAATTTAGGATTAGAATCTCTTCATGTTCGTATGCCTCGACACGTTGAGAATGGACAGGCTGTAGCAGAATTTTTACAGGAACAGCCACAGGTATCTTATGTTAATTATTCCGGTCTGCCAACAGATCGTTACTATACATTAGCACAGAAATATCTGCCGAATGGTGGATGTGGTGTCGTTTCGTTCGAATTAAAGGGTGGACGTGCTGCGGCTGAGAAGTTTATGAAGAATCTGAAGTTGGCGGCGATCGAGACACATGTAGCAGATGCAAGAACCTGCTGCTTGAACCCGGCGACTTCGACACATCGTCAGATGACAGATGAACAATTAGAGGCAGCAGGTGTACCTGCCGGCTTGGTTCGTATTTCATGTGGTTTGGAAGATAAAGCAGATCTGATCGCAGATCTGAAACAGGCATTAGAAGCGATTGACTGATTGCCACTGTATGCAGGATACACACAAAAGCAAAGCTAGCGCTTTGCCTTTGTCTCGCTATACAACAGCAATTTCCTATCAATCAAGAAAGACCTCTCTGTATAGACCTCGTTAGAGGGATGTGCAGGGGGGTTTTGACGTAATAGAGGAGGATGACAGAGCGATGATTCGACTATTGTGGAAAAAGACCTCTGATGGGGCAAAGATATACCGGGTTTATGGCACCAATGGCTGTCTGACTGTGCCACAGAAAATAGAGGGCATGCCTGTATATGCGATTGGAGCATACTGTTTCTCGGCATCCAATAAACTAGACGGCTTGGAGGGGATTCGCGAAACGAAGTGGCAGGAGTCATTAGAACTCTATTGCGAGAAACAGTATGACTGTATGGTTGAAGCGCAGCCTGGTACTAGAGATGGAGTGCTGATTGATACAAGGGAAGTGGCACAGCCTGCCGCTGCTTATTTGGGGGAGATAGCGGGTAATGAAGTCCTACAGGTTGTCTTGCCGGACACAGTTGTAGAAATAGAAGAACTTGCATTCTACAACTGTAGGAAATTATCTGTGATAGAATTTGGCAGTGCGCTGGAAACTATTGGCAGTGATGTATTTATGAATTGTCGCAGCCTGAAGCAGCTTAGAGTTCGGGCAGATATACGTGGCAAAACCGGTGTGAAAGCAGTTTTGTCACGCATTCCATGGGAGATACAGGTTGATTTTGCGGGGGAGGAGACAGCGTCGTTATTGTATCCGGAATATACGGAGAGTTATGATGAAATTGCGCCGGCGCATATTTTTGGGCGTAATATTACCGGAGAAGGATTTCGGGCAAGACAGCAATTTCAGGATGGTATTGTACAGCTTGCCGGATATGATGCGATCTATCCGAAGGTGATTGCAGAAGAATCGCCGCTTACGATCGCGAAGATGGCATATTTACGGTTACAGACGCCGATCGGTGTACAGGAAGATGCGAGGAAACGTTATGAGGAGCAGCTTCATCAAGAGGCAGAGGTGCTGGCGCTGCATTACATTGATCGGAAACAATTGGAACCATTGCATTATTTGTGCGAGCATCGTTATCTGACGGGAAACGCCTTGGAACATGCCACGCAGAAAGCGTTAGAAGATCAGTGGTCAGAGGGAGCTTCCCGGCTTATGGAATGGAATTATCAGTACGGGCGTAACAGGCGTAGGGAACGCTACGCATTTTGAAAGGAATTAGGAAGTTATGACCAATATAGAACAGTCGAATGAGAAAAGGCAGCGTTCGCAGGCGGTAACGCAGACAGAGTGGGAGCAGTATATGGCAGAAAAGATATTACGTCTGATCCGTCACGAATTGTATATGGACTTCCGCTATATGGATGTTGCATTGTCGGCATTGAGCTATCAGCCCAAAGAGGGCATTGATACGTTGGGAACGGAAGGCGATCATCTGTTTTATTCTGCGGATCATTTGCTGCGCGTGTATCCTAAAAATCCGGTGTATTTAAACCGCTGTTATCTTCATATGATCCTGCATTTGATCTTTTGTCATCCGTGGCTGCAGGGCAGCAGAAATGCAGCGGATTGGGATCTGGCGTGTGATATTATGATCGAGTATTTGATCGATCATATGGAGCAGACGAGTGTACAGCGCATTACCGGTCTGCTCCGCAGAAAAGTATATAAACGGCTGGAGTCCGTGGGACAGGCATTATCAGCGGCAATTATTTATGAACAGATCCGTTTGTGGTATGAATTCGATCTGGCGGAACTTAGCAAAGAATTTTATACGGATACGCATGCGTTTTGGCCACGACCACAGCCGGAGCAGGCCATTCCTGTGCAGATTCCGCCGAAATGGGACAAATTGGCACGACAGACACAGATGCAGATGGAACGGCAGGGCAGAAACGATGGCGATGAAGAAAGATTGATGCTGAAACAGATCCGTGTGTTGCAGCAACGGCGCAGTTATCGGGATTTTTTGCGTAAATTTGCATCGCTTCGGGAGACGCTGCAGATAGACCCCGAAGAATTTGATCTTAGTTATTATACCTATGGGTTACGCATATATGGCAATCTGCCGTTGATCGAGCCGATGGAAACTAAGGAGACATTGCAGGTAGAGACGTTTGTCGTTGTTATTGATACCAGTTATTCTACAAATGGCGAATTGGTAAAAAAGTTTTTACAGCTTACCGCAGATCTGCTGCTGGAAAGTGTTGAGCTTTCCGGCAAATGCAGGATTCATATTTTGCAATGTGATGATAAGGTTAGGCAGGATGATGTCGTTACCAGTAAAGAGGAGCTGGCACAGACGCTGCAGCGGTTTACCTTGACAGAAGGTGGGAGTACGGATTTTCGGCCTGCTTTTCGCTACGTGGATCAGTTGATGCAATCCGGGCAGATCCGCCATTTGCAAGGGCTTTTGTACTTTACGGACGGCAAGGGAATATATCCGGCAAAACGACCGGAATATAAGACGGCGTTTATCTTTGCGCAGGATTATGAGGAAGAGGCAGTGCCACCGTGGGCGATGCGGATCCGCATTGATCACGAAGAAATCATGGAAGGAAAGTAATTTATTATGAATATTAAACAGGCAAAAAACGAAGTGATCCGCACAGTTCGTGCGTATTTAGAGAAAAGGGACAACGGTGAGTATATGATCCCGGTGATCCGACAGCGCCCACTATTGCTTCTGGGAGCACCGGGTATCGGCAAGACGCAGATCATGGAACAGGTGGCAAATGAGTGTGGAATTGGGCTGGTATCGTACACGATCACTCATCACACCAGACAAAGTGCAGTCGGGCTCCCATTTATTCGTGAGAAGACTTACGGAGAGCAGACATATTCTGTGACAGAATATACGATGAGTGAGATCATTGCCAGTGTATATGAGAAGATAGAAAAGGGAAAGAAGGAGGGCATACTTTTTATCGATGAGATCAATTGCGTGTCCGAAACGCTTGCACCGACGATGCTGCAATTTTTGCAGTGTAAGACGTTCGGTAATCAGGCGATCCCGGAGGGCTGGATCATTGTGGCAGCCGGAAATCCGCCGGAGTACAATAAATCCGTCCGGGATTTTGATATGGTGACACTTGATCGTGTACGACGCATCATGGTCGAGCCGGATTATCCGGCGTGGAAAGAATATGCCCGCAGGCAAAGGATTCACAGCGGAATACTAAGTTATTTGGAACTGCGCCCGCAGAATTTTTATCGTGTACAAACGGATGTGGATGGAATGCTTTTTGTGACAGCGCGTGGCTGGGAGGATCTGAGCACGCTGATCCAGGTGTACGAAACGCTGGGGCAGCCGGTGGATGAAGATTTGATCAGCGAATTTATACAACATCCGGAAGTGGCAAAGGATGTGGCGGTCTACTTGGATCTGTATCGCAAGTATGAAGATGATTATGGCATTGAAGATATTTTACAGGGAAAAGAAGATGTCGCAGTATATCAACGGCTGCAAAATGCATCGTTTGACGAGCGGTTGAGCGTTGTCAATCTGTTGCTGTCGGGGCTTAACAGGCATTTTGCGAAGGTGGCAGATTACAAAAAGACAATGGATGCGTGGTATGCATCACTGAAGCAAATGCAGCAGGAGGCAGAGGCTGGCAGTGAGGAAGCGGCAAAAACGTTTGCCGCGCAAAAACCGGAGTTTGATCAAAAGCAGGAACAACTGATCCGAGAGGAAGATGCAGCATTAGAGGAATTGGAGAATGCCTTTTCTTTTATGGAAAATGCATTTCCGGAAGGGCAGGAAATGGTTGTTTTCGTCACAGAATTAACGATGGGTGGCGATTCAATGGCATTTTTGCAGGACAATCCTTGCGAGATCTATCAAAAATACAACCAGAAGTTTATGGTAGGGAGCAAACGTGCCGAGCTTTTGGCCGAGCTTGAGGAAGGTAAAATACGCAGCGAAGAGCATATCAGAGATTTTTAGGGTATAAGATGCCGAAATTGCCGGTAGATTTTTGAGGGGGATTTCTGTTATACTATTTTAAGCTGAGCGTTTTGTGCTCCTAAATATGTAAAACATAGCAGAGGATATTTCTGCGGAACGGAGGAATATAATGAGTGAAGAGTTGAAAGTTAAGGCATTGCATATGGGACCGGCAGAGTGTGCCGTTGATCTGGGCGATGGCAGTGAGCGTGGAGAATATGTGGATCAGGATTACATCCTGCAGAAACTGGGACGCCCACATAGAGCTGTCAATCTGATGTACTGCTATTATCCAAATGACGATAAGTGGCCGGGACGTGCCAGTGTTGTGCATGCAGATCCGTCTGTACAGTTCGCATGGGATTTTCCATACGATGATTATTTCACCTATAAGGGTGGTTTGAATGGAACATTAGATGATGAGCCGTTTACTTATATGAGAGATGTCCGTAAACATGGACAGGATGTGCTGCTTACGATGACAATTGATCCAAAGCTTACCGATGATCATATTATTGCAATCGCAAAGGATCTTCGTACGTTTGGACGTGTATTGCTTCGTATCAACCATGAGGCGACCGGTAACTGGTTCTCCTTTAATAAACGTGCTTCTTATGAGGAGGTTGCAGCATTCTTTACACATTGCTGCGAGATCATTCATCGTGAAGCTCCAAATGTTAAGACGATCATTTGTCTGGATGGCTGTAAGGAGTTAGAGGATGAGAAGATGGAAATGGAAGACATCTTCGCAGAGGCTTCCCGTGCAGCAGATATTGTGTCCGTTGACCGTTATATGGCACTTCATTGGGGATGGCCATATGATGTTGCAGAAGAGGGTGGAGATACGTTTGCGCGTCATACGGTAGACAAGATCTACAACTTAGCAAAGAAGAGCTATGAGCGTTACACATATGTAAATAATGGTGTTAAGAAGCCGATGGTATTGTCTGAGTTTAACGCCGATGGAGACGTAACCGGTGCCTATGATCAGGCAGACATGCTGAAAGAGTTTTGTGAGATGCTGAAAGCGGACAAGGAGAAATGGCTGTCAGGATTCACGTTATATCAGATGCGCGATAGAGGACGTCTGGGCTTGGAGATCGAGGATCCTAACAATGCGAATGTTGGTATCGAACAGCCAATTTTGAATACGTATCGTGAGATTATCCATGAGGATTTCTTTAGTCCGTCCATGGACGAAGGAAGTGAGATCACACTTCCGGCTACACTTCGCTGGGGTGGTTCTGAGGATGCAGAGGGTATTGCAGTTCCTTTGCACTTCGAGAAAAATCCGGTATTCTGTGAAGTATATTTTGATGAACAGACAATTGACATGAACTTGATGATGGAATTGAATGGACACTGGTTCTACAAGGCTCCGGGTGTGAAGTGCATCGATATGATGAGTGCATTCTTTAAGAAGCCTTTGGAGAGTGAAGCAGATATGAGTTTGAAAATATTTGCGCCACCGGCATCCGGTGAGAATGATCCATCACAGGGCGAGGATTGGATGACAAATTATTATGCGGAATTAAAGGCATTGCCGGAGGTTCGCATTCGTTTTGCTCCGATCGTAAAATAATACAGGAGCCGTGTTAAGCTATTTGTACGGCAGATGAGGGGCTGCCACAAGCGATAAGATACTTGTGGCAGCCCTATGTCACTTTATAGGAAACTGCTCATAGTGTGGTGTTATGCCACCAAGAATTGCTTTAGCAATTCTTGCAAAGCAAAGCGCTGGCTTTGCTTTTTTATATCTGACAGGTGAAACGGGTAATAATTACAGAGGGAAGCCAAACTCATCTGCATAGTAGCTATGAGGATCTTGCATGTGAAATGAGAAAAAAGATCACAGTTGCCAAATGTGTAAAAGGCAAGGTATAATAGAAATAATTGAGAACGAAATGATTCACAGCATGAGAGATGGAGGAGCGTCATGGGTGGAATGAAATTATGGAAACGTATTATGTTTTCCGTGGTGAGTATAATATGGGGATTTGCGTCATTAGATTATCTGTATTATGCCTTTCGTTTGATGACAGGAAAGACACGAAGCGACGGATCATATGATCTGCCCAGAGACGGCGCGGCTCAGCTTGCCGGGGTGGCGTTGTTTTTATTATGGTTTTTGGTTGTTTGGATGTATTTCCGGCTGATCCGGCGCAATACAGTGCAGATCAGCATGATAGAAGAAAATCCAACAACAGGCAGGCAGCGTGTTCGACATAAATGGTTTGATACCCTGCTGCAGATCGTAATGATCGTGACAGGGACGCTATTGCGCTGGAGCTATGTTGTGGTGTTTGTTTTTAACAGATAAGAGGGTATGTAGATGAAGATCAAAAAAGTATTAACGGCTAATTTGAAGCCGGGCATGGTTTCTTCGGAGGCAGCGTATACATATACCAATCATTTGGTTATCCAAAGTAATACGGTTTTGACGGAAGAGATTATCGAAAAATTAAAATACTATGCTGTAAAAGCGGTAAAAGTATATGTTCAGGAGGAGTCTGAGAATACGTCAGGGACGGTCAATTCGAAACAGTCAAATGTTGTAGAGACAGTGGAAGGCGTGTCTGCGCAGGTGCTGCCGGAAGGAGAGACGGACACGGTATCTGCTGCTGTAGAGCAATTAGCAGGTCCGACCTATTTTGAACGAGTTCAGCAATCAGAGGAATTTCGCGTATTTGAGTCAGAGTTTACTGATTGTGTAGGTGGTTTTAGGCAGTCCTTAAATGATATTGTGACCAAGAGTACAGATGGTCTGGTAGACAGTATGTTGGGTGATGTGGATGCACTGCTCAAAAAGACACGTAATCCACTGCATCTGTTGGACATGCTGCAGTGTATGCGTGGCTATGATGACATGACGTATACGCATTCAATGAATGTGGCACTGATCTGTAACGTGATCGGCAATTGGCTTCGCATGAATGAGAAAGACTTAAAGGTATTGGTGACCTGTGGACTGCTTCATGATATTGGTAAGCTGCGTGTGCCGAATGATATCATAACCAAACCGGGAAAGTTGACTGGGCAGGAATATGAGATTGTCAAGAAACATCCGCAATACGGATATGAAATGTTAAAAGATAAAAATTTGGATCGTCGTGTCAAATTGGCGGCATTGCAGCATCATGAGCGTTTTGGAGGAACCGGCTATCCATATGGATTGATGGGATCGGGTATAGAATATTTTTCGTCAATTGTTGCTGTTGCAGATGTATATGATGCAATGACGTCAAATCGTTGTTATCGCAAAGGAATCTGTCCTTTTAAGGTTATTGGAATCTTGGAACAGGATAAAGATGCATATGAACCGGGAGTATTGTATTTGTTTATGGAAAGAACGATAGAAGCTTATGTTAACACAGAAGTATTACTATCAAACGGGGAGCAGGGAAAGGTTGTCTTATTAAACAAATCCCTGCTCTCCAGACCAGTCGTTATGACAGATAAAGGAACTACTTATGATCTTTCGAAAGATTTTCGAATGAGTATTGAGGCACTGATCTGATCCTAAGTTTTAGTTACTCTGTGTAAGGTTTCACAGATTCACCTTTTTCTAAACAGGAGTCAACGATGACCGGTTTATAGGAACAGCCGCGTTTGTGCTCGATCAGAGAGATCAATTTTTCAGCTGCGATCCGTCCGATAACTTCGGTATCCTGATGTACCGTTGTAAGTCTTGGGCGCAGCTGGCTTGCAATGAAAATATCATCATAACCGGCAACGGAAACATCTTCCGGAATGGATAATCCCATATCGCGGATCGTTTCCATGCCACCGACAGCTGAATAGTCATCCTGGTAAATAATACAGGATGGCGGAGTCGGTAGAGAAAGAAGCTGACGTGTATATTGGCGCGCAGCAGTCAGGTTGCGGTATTCTGTGCTAATGTGGTATTCTGGCGGAATATCCAGACCGTGTTCCAGCATGACATTCTGATAACTGGTTACACGTTCACTGGTCACGGCAGAAGTTTCACCGGAAAGATAAGCGATTCGCTTGTGTCCCTGCGAAATGATATATTCAACGAGTTCTTTCATGCCACTGGCATTATCAGATAACACCGACATCGTGTTAGTATCCGGATACGTACGGTCAACGGTAACGACCGGGATATCGCTGTTGATCAGGGCTTCAACGTCCTGATTATCAAAGTCAATACAAGCAATCATGACGCCGTCCAAACCACGGTAACGGCAGTGCTCTAAATAGGTTTTGTGCTTATCGTGAGGCTGATTGCTGTTGATGAAGGTAATATCATAGCCCTTCGCCTCGGCAGTCACCTTGAAACTGTTCAATATTGAAGAAAAATAATCGTGCGTCAATCCACAATTTGCATCGTCCATAAAAAGGACACCGATGTTGTAACTTTTGTTGGTTCGGATCGCGCGGGCGTAATACTGTGGTACGTAGCCCATCTGTTTTGCGACTTGTTTTATGTGCTGTTTTGTGTCCTCGCTGATATCAGCCTTGTCATTGAGTGCTTTGCTCACAGTGGCAACGGATACACCACACAATTTTGCAATATCTTTGATGGATGCCATAGCATTGCAACCTCCTTACTTAAACATTTTCGATATCAGTATAACATAGTATGTTAAGTGGGGCAATGATAAAATTTTAGATGTTTGTTCATTTTTTACGAATTTGACAAAATCCAAGGAAACACACCATGTTGTGTATTGTGCGGAAGATCCCCACAAATAGGGGGCGTTTACTGTTTGTTCATAAATTGTTTACATATTAATTCCAAAAAACAGGTGACAGAATATAAAAAGAAAAGTATAATAGAAAAGGTAACCTGTCGGTAATATACCATTCGTTCAAAGCTCATTTTTTGTGCCGGATGGACGATATGTTATTTGAGATAGATTGGTAAAGATAGAGAAGACGAAGAAAAAAGATTAGGCAGTAAGGGAGGCGCGTTGTATGGATCTTATAGGTAAAAACGGAAAGATTGACGGCATTTTAGCAGCACAAGTACTGTTAGATGGCGGTGTCTTTTTCTTTAAGCCGGGAGAACTGTATTACGATGGTACGTATCACCAAGTGAAAGGAATGCAGGCTAATACGACTGCAATGAGGGACTTTCCGGGAATCTTTGATAAAATGGATACGCTTGCGCCGGAATTAGTCAATTTGATGGTATATATAGAGAAGAACACGATGTTCCGTGTCAAGCTGGAAGATTTAGGAGAAGAGATCCGCGAGTTTTTACAGAATGAAGATATGACAGGAATGACATTTCTCTATTTGTTTAAATGGCATTTGTTGGCGCTGAATCGTAATGTAGATGGTATCACGGTTTCGATGGAAACACGTGTATATACGGGGATTCCGGATGCGAAGAAGAAAGTCCGTGAGCTGGTAGAGATGCTTGTTGGATACAATGGAACAGATCCGAAGTCTGTTGCGATCAATGTGGTTGAGGTGGATGAGCATGGTAATGAGGTGAAAAGAGCAGAGGAAGAGGAAACTCCTGTGCCTGCAGAAGCACCGGCACCGGCACCGATGGAGGCTCCATCTACAGCACAGCATGAGGAGATCGAATCTTCAGATACAACACAGGTTGCATCTATTGTGGAGACGGCAGTATCTGACAGTGGTGCGATGGATCCTGTTGCAGAACCGATGCAGACAACGGCGGCAAGCCCTGTGGCAGTAGCAGCGGCAACTCCTGCAGCAGCATTGCCTGCAGAGTTTAGTTCCTATGCAGATGATGTTAAGCCGAAGTTACAGAAAGTAGCGGACGGTTGGACGCAGTATTTGGAGGAATTTAAGAAGGAACTGTCAACCGTACGTTTTACAGGATTTTCGGATCCTAAGATCAAGGAGATGCGCGATAAGATTGCCGACAAACAGGAAGATTTTGGTGGCGATCTGGAAGAGATCTTGGAAGATCTATATGATCATATTGATGAATTGGATGGTAAGGGTGTTCCTGAGGATGTCATGAAGTCTGTTCTTGATCTGGAGAGAGACTGTTACGCGGAACTTACGAATCTGCGTGTTGAGTTTGATAATATCGGAGCAGTCGAATATCGTATCTCACGTCGTTGCTCCAGAAAGCACGAACAGTGGGAAGATGTTTATCGGAAGCTGCCATCCGTACTTAAAGCGGCTGAGGAAGAGCGCAAGAATCAGGCGCGCAAGCAGGTTGAAGATGAGATCAACGAGATTCGTGCACAGATCAATTTAATGGTTAAGAATTATAATGATGCGAAAGCTGTTGTTGAATATGCGCAGAAACAGTTAGAGTCCAGTAAGGGCAATTTCGAAGAGGATCGTAAGAAACTCGTTGCACGCGGAGAGGCGGCAGTTGGTGCTGTAGATCAGCGCATTCGTGAGAATAATATGCGTATTGAAGAAATGGAAGTTGAGAATAAGAAGCTGGAAGATGAGTTGAAGGATGCTTCCGGATTTGCACTTGGTCGTAAGAAGACGATTCGAGACACCATTGAATATAATATGTCGTTTATCAATAAATACCGTGATGTCGGACAGAACTTAGAGGCTGAAAGACAGCAGGTTGCGGATGAATGGAATCGAAAGCTGCATGACCTTGTTGGTGATACCGATAAGTTAAAGCATGAGATCACTGAGAATATGGGGAAGATGAAGCAGCTAGAGCAGAGTGTTGCTGCAGAGAAGCAAAGCTTGCTGCAGAAAGAAGCAGAACTTTCCAAGATGTAGAGGATCTACGATCGTCACTGGTAAGTCTTTATCTGACAAATGGGAAGGTGACTGTTTGGAGACTGTGGTGCTGTTACAGTGCAAATGATCAGTACAAAAATCAAAAGACGTCATGTTTAGACATGGCGTCTTTTCTAAATTAACAACAGGATAACTCATTTCGTACTATCAAAAAAGAAAATGCGGCAAGGCAATTGCTATAGTTTCTTGATGGCAGCTTTGAATGTGCGAAGTTTGAGTTAAAAAAAGAAGGAGAAAGGCAGGAGTTCTATGAGGATTGGAGTAGATTATTATCCGGAGCACTGGCCGGAAGAAGTGTGGGAACAGGATGCAGATCGTATGCAGGATGCAGGGGTGTCGGTGGTGCGAATGGCAGAGTTTGCCTGGAGTCGTCTGGAGCCGGAGGAAGGTGTGTATGAATTTGGCTGGTTAGATAGAGCAGTGCAGGTGTTTACAGAGCGTGGCATGGATATTGTGCTCTGCACGCCGACATGCACACCGCCACAGTGGATGTTTCATCGTTATCCGGAGGTGATACAGGTGGGGCGTGACGGCAATAAAATACCGATCGGGGTGCGCGGACACCGTTGCATGAGTAATCTTCGTTATCGCGATTTTTGTGATAAGATCATCAGCAGAATGGTAGGACGTTATTGTGATAATCCGAATGTCATTGGATATCAGATCGATAATGAGTTAGAGGCCAATCATTGTCGATGTCCGGAATGTGTCAGCCGTTTTCGGAAATATGTTCAGGGAAAATACCATACGATCGATGCCGTAAACCGTGCTTATGGAAATGCGGTGTGGAGTGGGGAATACAGCTGCTTTGAGGAGATAGAACCTCCGACAGCTGCCGTGCTGCAATGGCAGAACCCCTCATTGACACTGGACTATAACCGTTATGCATCGGAAAGCACGGTGGATTATGTGCGATTTCAGGAGCAGATCATTCGTGAGCTCGCACCAGATGCGCTGATCACGACCAATAACTGGCTTTGTGAAAATATGCCTGACTTTTATGATATGTTTGAGACGTTGGACATTGTGTCTTACGATAATTATCCGGCGCTTACATTGCCAAAAGACCGACAGACATTATATTCGCATGCGTTTCATTTGGATCTGATGCGTGGCATCAAACGCCAAAACTTCTGGATCATGGAACAGCTTAGTGGTGCTATGGGAAGCTGGATGCCGATGACACCGACATTATATCCGGGTATGTTAGAGGGATATTCCCTGCAGGCATTTGCTCATGGCGCAGATACGGTGATACAGTTTCGCTTTCGGACTGCATGCTCCGGTGCAGAGATGTATTGGCATGGTCTGTTGGATCACAGTAACATGCCGGGAAGACGGTATAAAGAGTTTGAACATTTATGCCGCAGGGCAGGGCAGTTAGAAGAAGTTAGAGAGTCTGAGATCATCAGCAGCGTAGCGGTTTTGTATGGTTCCGATCAGGAGTATGCGTTCAAATTGCAGCATCAGGCAGAGGGGATGTATTATTTGGAACAGCTCAAAAGCCTGCATGATGCCTTTGCTGCGATCGGAATGAATGTGGATATCATTGATGAGAAAGCGGATTTATCAGGCTATGATATTGTGTTGGCACCTACGCTGCAGATCACCAATGAAATAGTGGTACAGCAGTTATATCAGTTTGTGGCAGAAGGTGGCACTATTGTGTTGACCAACCGTTGTGGTGTGAAAGATATGTACAATAAATGTCAGATGGATTTATTGCCGACCGTGTACCGAGAGCTGGTAGGAGTGCATGTGGAAGAATATGATGTCATTGGAACGGTGATACAGGATGTTTGCATACAGGATGACGAGTTACGGCAAAGCTTTGAGCAGACACGGAAGGTGCAGTGGCAAGGGGAGCCGGTGAAGCCTTGTGCAACGCAGTGGTGTGATCTGTTGAAGGCAGATACGGCAGAGGTGTTAGCTGTGTATCAGGCGCAGGAGGGCAGCAGAGAAGCTTTTTACCGGGGAACGCCTGTGGTGACCAGGAATGAATATGGAACCGGTGAAGCATACTATCTGGGGACAGTATTAGACCGTGCATCTTACATTTCTTTGGCGAAGACACTTGCAAAGCGGCGTCAATTGGAATATGATGAAAATCTGCCATTAGGTATGGAAGTGACAACCAGAGTTGGCACCAAGCAGGAATGGCGTTTTTGGTTTAATAACACAATGCAGACTGTCTGTCTGCAGGATGGAAAGACATTTGCACCTTTTGAAATGAAGGTGGCACATAGGAAGAGAGGAGAGACAACATGGGAATTTTATCCAAACTAGAGCCCAACAGAGTGTTTTATTATTTTGAGGAGATCTGTCAGATCCCACACGGTTCGACCAATACGAAAGAAATCAGTGATTATTGTGTGAATTTTGCAAAAGAGCATGGACTGCGCGTACAGCAGGACGATGCTAATAATGTCATTATCTGGAAAAATGGTTCGCAGGGGTATGAAGATCATGCGCCGGTTATGCTGCAGGGACATATGGACATGGTGTGTGAAAAGGAAGCTGACTGCGGTATTGACATGCAGACACAGGGATTGGATCTGCAATTGGAAGACAATGTGATCAGTGCCCGTGGTACGACTTTGGGCGGGGATGATGGTATTGCGGTAGCATATGCTTTAGCAATACTGGAATCGACAGACATTCCACATCCGCCGTTGGAAGTAGTGTTTACCGTAGACGAAGAGATCGGTATGCTTGGTGCAGCAGCACTGGATATGTCACCGCTGAAAGCGCGTACGATGTTAAATATGGATTCGGAGGATGAGGGATATTTGTTAGTAAGCTGTGCAGGAGGATTGACGGCAAAGGCACATTTGCCGGTGAAGCGTGACAGCGTAACAGATGTTTCTTATATGCAGCTTACAGTTACCGGATTATTGGGCGGACATTCCGGCGTAGAGATCGATAAAGGAAGGGCAAATGCAAATATTATGCTGGGAAGAGCATTATATGAGCTTGCACAGGATTGTGAATATAAGATCGTGTCGATAGAGGGCGGTAAGAAAGATAATGCGATCCCACGTGAGGCGCATGCTGTTCTGGCAGTGAAAAATGGGGATGTCACTGTAGCGTCGGCAAAGGTGAAAGCACTTCAGGAGATCTACCGCAAAGAATATTGTCATACAGATGCAGAGATTACAGTGACGATCGATCGGGCGTCACAGGACATAACATGTGATCCGATGGACAGAGAGACAACAGAGCGAATTGTGACAGCGTTAATGAATCTGCCGAACGGTATTCAAAATATGAGCTTTGCAGTGGAAGGATTAGTGCAGACTTCGCTGAATCTCGGCATTATGGTGACAGATGCGCAAGAAGTGTGTCTTTCCTATTCCGTGCGCAGCAGTGTGGAAACACAGAAAGAATATTTAGTGGAACAGATTTCTTGCCTGGTAAAACGTCTTGGTGGAACGGTCACCTGTATAGGAGAATATCCTGCTTGGGAATATAGAGAACAGTCGCCGTTACGAGACAAAATGATTGAAATCTTTGAAAAGCAGTATGGCAGAAAACCGATCGTGCAGGCATTGCACGCAGGAGTGGAATGCGGACTGTTCGCCGGACAGCTTCCGGGACTGGATTGTGTTTCTTTTGGTCCTGATATGAAAGATATTCACACGCCGAAAGAAACGATGGATGTCGGCAGTGTAGAGAGAACTTGGAACTATGTCCTTGAAATATTAAGAAATTTGTAATAATTTACGCATAAGTTTCGTGGTAAAATATTACAACAATAAAAAAATGTGAGTTCTCAGAGCACTTTTGTGCATATCATTTCGGTTAGAGGGACCGGATACCATAGATGTTGAGAGAACAGCAGGGACAAATGGAGGGATTGAGAGGGTATGCACAAGTTAATGCAGTTTTTTTATCGATTCAGTCTGTATTTTACTGCGGTGATCGCCGGAATATTATTGGTGATGTCGATGGTATGTATGTACGGATATAAGGAGTATCTTTCCGGTGGCAACTATGCGTTAGGTAATGTGGCAGTGATACTGTTGGCGGTTGCGCTGGGGGTACTTTTGGTGATGTTGTACCGCAAAATGCAGGGCACCGGCCAGAAAGCGACAGTGATTCTGTTTCTTTCAATCATTTTGTTACAGATTGGATTTTTGGTATTCGTATCGCATCCGATGTCAATCAGCGACCCGGCACGCGTTCAGAATGAAGCGTTGCAGATGGTAAAAACGCAGCATGGACAGATGAATACGAAGGATGAATATTTTCAGCGGTATTCTAACAATCATTTCATGCTGGTATTTTTCTATTACTATTATAAATTATTATTTCGAATTGGCATCACGCATGTTGTTATTCCGAATATTGTGCTGAATATCTTCTGTGTGGATATAGGTATTTATATTACGTATCGAACCGCAAAGAGATTGCGAGGTATAGGATTTGCAAACTGGGTGTTATTACTCTTTTTGCTTTGCCCGACGATTTATGTATGGCTGACAACAGTATATACCAACACGATCTCTTTTCCGTTTGTTATGGCGGTGTTGTATCTGGCGTTATGGCTGCGCCATGAGAATCTGACGGTGAAAAATATTATCAAATGTATATTACTCGGTTTGATGATGGCGGTCGGTTACTGGATTCGGCCTACGACGATCTTGCCGATCCTGGCGATGATCTTATTTGCGGCAGTGCAATTTTTTAAAGATCCGATCTTTGTAAAAAGTGGGGATAGAAGATATGTGAACCCCAAGTGGAATCTGCTCCATAAAGCTTCTGGCAGGAGAAATACGATCGTTAAGGCTGTTCTTGTAGTGGCGGTTTTTGCCGTTACATTTACAGCGTGCGGCAAGCTGGTTGATCGTCATGTGAATTCTGATCAGGTGACAGGCAGTTTCCCGGTGACGCACTGGCTGATGATGGGGCTGAACCAGAAAAGCTATGGTGGATATGCCAGAGAAGATGAGGCATATACGGAGAGCTTTCCAACAAAAGATATGAAAACACGTGCGGACATTACGCGTGCGAAGGGACGATTGCATCAGCTGGGCTTGATCGGTGTGGTCCGTCAGATGGGAACGAAGATGCTTCGTGTTTGGGCGATGGGCGATGATGATTCATTGCCAAAAGCTTCATATGCAAGTGATTTTCCGGTACTGTATGAGTATGTGATGGGAAAAGATTGTGGCGCGGCAGTGATCTATACACAGGCGTTTCGTGTTTGTATTTTCGCATTTTTATTATTCTGTGTGATACGACAGATCAGGCGGCGGGACTGCGAAGAAATGTTTTTGTTTACGCTGACGTTCCTGGGGGCTGTGATGTTCTTTATTTTGTGGGAGGCAAACCGCAAATATAATATATGTTTTATGGGCGTTTATCTTATGTTGATGGCAGAGGGAGGCCGTTACGCCTCAGCAAAAGCAGAAGAGAGCGGAGATCGTATTGTTTTTGCTAAGTTGACTAGAAAGAAAGCTGCAGTTAGTGTTGGTATCCTGTGCTTGGGTGCAACGATACTGATCCAAATTCCGCTGCTTCGCTCTCATCAGCGAATATTGGATAAACGATATTATCAAAGTCGTAATTTTCCGGATGCCGTACCGATAAGTTATGTTACGAATAAAACGCCGAAACTTGTGGAGCAGACCTTACAGAAGGGGCAGTATGCAACCAAGGATCAATGGAATATATTGGTGATCTCTTTTGGGCTGGATGGGGTAGACCTTAGTTCTACGAAAGAAGAGTATGAAGTTTCCCTTATTTCCAGGGAGGATGGTAAGTACCTGTATCGGGGGAAAATTGCGCCATGCAATCTGACAGAAAAACGACAGCTTCGAATTTATGTAACGGGGAAAAAGAAGGTTACGGAAGAGGGATATCTGCTTCGAATGAAACATATCGGCTCAGAATATCATATGCTGCCAACAGTCAACAAATTCCCGGATCTTGATCCGTATCCGTATGGCGAGTTGTCGATCGATGGAAAGCAGACGAAATTTGATCTGAATATGAGACTTCTTTATAGCGGAGGCAAACAATGATCACACCATTGGCATTATAGGCAATGTGTGATTCGGACGGTAACTTTCGGCATGGAAAGTTTGAGTAAGTAATTCAGTATTTGCAGATAGAAGTATATTTGGTTTGTGACACTGTAATCATAAATTATAAGAAACCACTTGACAGTGGTTTCTTTTTTGTTATAATAAAGAAAACGTATGAATGATTATTCATATGTTAATATAAACAATCAAACAAACAAGTAGAGGAATACTTGGAAAGGAGATGCCTGCACGTCAAGAGATGCAGGTAGAGAAAGAAAGGAGTTTTTATTATGAAAAAGACGTATAAGATTGATGTGGATTGCGCAAACTGTGCAGCAAAGATGGAGGAAGCTGCTAAGAACACAGCAGGAGTAAAGGATGCGACTGTGAACTTTATGACCTTAAAGATGATCGTAGAATTTGAAGATGGCTGTGATCCTAAGAGTGTTATGCCGGATGTGCTTAAGAATTGCAAAAAGGTAGAGGATGACTGCGAGATCTTTCTGTAGAGTGAGGAGAGATTGTAATGAATAAAAAACAAAAAAAAGTATTGATCCGAATTATCGTGGCAGCAGTATTGATGATCGCGTTATCTGTAATACCGGTTGTTCCGTCAAAAGGTGTGATACGGTTTGTACTATTTATGATCCCGTATCTGGTGATCGGCTATGATATATTAAGAAAAGCGTTTAAGGGCATCTTAAATCGTCAGGTCTTTGATGAAAATTTTTTAATGGCAGTGGCTACGGTCGGAGCAATTTTGCTCGGAGACTATGTTGAGGGAACCGCTGTTATGCTGTTTTACCAGATCGGTGAACTTTTTCAGAGTTATGCAGTTGGCAAAAGCCGCCGCAATATCAGCGAATTGATGGATATTCGTCCGGATTATGCGAATATTGAGGTGGATGGAGAGATCACACAGGTAGATCCGGACGAAGTTGAGATCGGCACGGTGATCGTAGTCCAGCCGGGAGAAAAAGTACCGATCGATGGTGTTGTAGAACAGGGAAAGGCATCCTTAAATACGAGTGCATTGACCGGAGAGAGTAAGCCAAGAGAGGTGCAAGAGGGCGATGAAGTCATCAGCGGCTGCATTAATATGACCGGACTGCTTCATATCCGCACTACGAAAGAATTTGGTGAGTCAACCGTATCTAAGATTTTGGATCTGGTGGAAAATTCCAGTTCCAAGAAATCGAGATCTGAGAATTTTATTACAAAATTTGCGAAATATTATACACCGGCGGTATGCTATGGTGCGTTGGCGCTTGCTGTTTTGCCGCCACTTGTGAGAATGTTTGCGATGGGGTTGGATCCGAGCTTTGGAGATTGGATCTACCGCGCGTTGACATTCTTGGTTATCAGTTGTCCGTGTGCATTGGTTATCAGTATCCCGTTAAGTTTCTTCGCGGGACTGGGAGGAGCAAGCCACGAAGGTGTACTTGTAAAGGGATCTAATTATTTAGAGACGTTAGCCGGTGTGAAGTGTGTGGTGTTTGATAAGACCGGTACAATGACACAGGGCGTCTTTGAAGTGATCGGCGTACACCACAGTAAGCTGGAAGAACAGAAATTGTTGGAATATGCTGCACACGCAGAGTGCCATTCAACGCATCCGATCAGTAAGAGTTTGTGTAAGGCATATCAGGGCAAGATCGATCAGAGCAGAGTGACAGACGTAGAAGAAATTGGCGGCAATGGCATTATTGCTGTTGTTGACGGCAAAAAGATCGCAGTTGGCAATAGCAAATTGATGAGGAAGATTGGTGTAGCGTGTCAGGAATGCCACAAAGTAGGGACGGTCGTTCATGTTGCTATTGATGGGGAGTATAGCGGACATATACTGATCGCAGATGTGCTCAAGCCAAATGCAAAAAAGGCAATTGAGGCGCTTCATCGTGCCGGTATCGCGCATACAGTTATGCTGACAGGGGATGACAGCCGCGTAGCAGCACAGATAGCAGAGGAACTTCGCATTTCTGAGGTTCACAGTGAATTGCTGCCGGGAGACAAAGTGACACAGTTAGAGGCACTGTTAGACAAACAGCCTGCTAAATCAAAACTTGCTTTTGTCGGTGATGGTATTAATGACGCACCGGTGCTGTCGAGGGCGGATATTGGTATTGCTATGGGAGCACTCGGCTCCGATGCAGCGATTGAAGCGGCAGATGTGGTTTTGATGGATGATGATCCCTTAAAGATTTCCAAGGCAATCCGCATTGCACGTAAATGTATCCGCATTGTTTATGAGAATATTTACTTTGCAATCGGCATTAAGCTGCTGTGTCTGCTTTTGGGAGCGATTGGAATTGCTAACATGTGGTTTGCAATCTTTGCGGATGTCGGGGTTATGGTATTAGCCGTATTGAATGCGATCCGTGCTCTGTTTGTGAAGAAGTTATAACTCAAACTTCGTGCATCCAAAGTTGCCGTTATAATTTGTTTGGGTCAGATATGGTAAAGTGGTGTCAATAGGAGGGAATATTGACACCGCTTTTTTGAAACTATAAAATAAACATGGATATTGACAGAAAGAATAGGTGAGACTATGCAGAAAGATTTAGATAAAGAACCGGTATGCTGCGAGACAGTGGAAGTGCATGAGGACTTGCTGCGGATCGTGGAACAGACAATGCCGGAGGAGACAGAATTGTATGATCTGGCAGAGCTGTTTAAGGTGTTTGGGGATTCCACCCGCATACGGATCCTGTTTGTGCTTTCTTCGGCGGAAGTATGTGTGTGTGATCTGGCGAGAGTGCTTAATATGACGCAGTCGGCGATCTCTCATCAATTGCGCATTCTCAAGCAAAATAAATTGGTCAAAAGCCGCAGAGAAGGCAAATCCATATTTTATTCTCTGGCAGATGGACATGTTAGTACGATCATTGCACAGGGACGCGATCATATTGAGGAGGATGCATAACATATTGTTATCACAAAAAGTTAGTTGTTTCTTACGATATGACTTGCATTTCCTAGTCAAGTAGTGTAAATTATCTAATGGAAACAGAAAAATTAAGAGACTGCTCTGTTATCATTTCATAGTATGCATAGGTGCATAGTGTGAAAAGTAGACCATTACGATATCATAGAAAGGAAGAGATAGACATGAGCAAATTGATTTATTTGGATAATGCGGCAACAACGAAGGTACATCCGCAGGTGTTGGAGGCAATGATGCCTTATTTTTCTGAGGAATACGGCAATCCATCCAGTATATATAGTTTCGCAGGTAAGAGTAAGAAGGCTGTAGAGGATGCCAGACAAACAGTGGCTGACTTTTTGGGTGCCAATGCTAATGAGATTTATTTTACAGGTGGTGGAAGCGAGTCTGATAACTGGGCGCTGAAAGCGACAGCTATTGCGAAGAAAGAAAAAGGAAATCATATTATTACTTCTGCGATAGAGCATCATGCGATCCTGCATACATGTGAATATTTGGAAAAGAATGGTTTTGAGGTGACTTACGTTGGAGTAGATGAGGATGGAGTGATCAAGCTGGATGAGCTGAAAGCAGCTATTCGACCGACAACGATCATGATCTCGGTTATGTTTGCAAACAATGAGATTGGTACCATTCAGCCGATCAAGGAGATCGGTGAGATTGCTAAAGAGCATGACATTATTTTCCATACCGATGCAGTACAGGCTTATGGACATGTTCCGATCAATGTGGACGAGTATCATATTGATATGTTGAGTGCCAGTGGACATAAGATTAACGGGCCAAAGGGAATCGGTATTATGTATTTGCGCAATTCTGTTAAGATTGGACCATTTATTCATGGTGGGGCACAGGAGAGAAATCGCCGTGCCGGCACACATAATGTTCCGGGAATTGTTGGCTTTGGTAAAGCAACGGAGATCGCTAAAGAGACAATGGCAGAACGAAGTGCCTATGAGACGAAGTTGAGAGATCGCCTGATTGAGGGTCTTACCGCAATTCCGAATTCCAGACTGAATGGACACCGTACGAATCGTCTTCCTAACAATGTAAATGTTGGATTTGAATTTATTGAGGGTGAGTCTATGCTGATCCTGTTGGATCAGAAAGGAATCTGCGGCTCTAGCGGATCTGCATGTACTTCGGGTTCTTTGGATCCGTCTCATGTATTATTGGCGATAGGGCTGCCGCACGAGAAAGCACATGGTTCTCTGCGATTGACCTTATCCGAGGAGACAACCGAAGAAGATGTAGATTTTGTCATTGAGCAGGTGAAAGCAAATGTGGACAGACTTCGAAGCATGTCACCATTGTATACCGATTATTTGAAGAGTCAGCAATAAGAATAGAACAAGATGGAGGATAAACGATATGTATAGTGAAAAGGTAATGGATCATTTCAGTAATCCTAGAAATGTGGGTGAGATCGAAGATGCCAGCGGTGTAGGAACTGTTGGTAATGCCAAATGTGGCGATATTATGCGTATGTATCTTGATATTGATGAAAACCAGGTGATTCGTGACTGTAAGTTTAAGACATTTGGCTGTGGTGCAGCAGTTGCAACAAGCAGTATGGCGACGGAGATGGTTATCGGCAAGACGGTACAGGAAGCTTTGGAAGTAACGAATGTGGCAGTTATGGAAGCATTAGATGGACTTCCACCGGTAAAGGTACACTGCTCCTTGTTGGCAGAAGAAGCAATTCATGCAGCGCTGTGGGATTATGCTGAGAAGAATCATATTAAGATCGAAGGGTTAAAGAAACCAAAGAATGATATTAACGATGAAGAGCCGGCGGAGGACTAAGCGATTATGAAAATTTCAACGAAAGGAAGATACGCATTGCGGCTGATGCTTGATATTGCAATGCATGACGCAGCGGGGCCGGTGCGTATTAAGGATGTTGCTGCGCGACAGGAGATCTCAGATAAGTATTTGGAACAGATCGTATCGGTTCTGAATAAGGCAGGATACGTCCGCTCTATACGTGGACCGCAGGGCGGATATCAATTGATCCGCAAGCCGAAAGACTACACTGTAGGGATGATCTTGCGACTGACCGAGGGCAGTCTTGCACCAGTCGGTTGTCTCGAATATGAGGAAAATGATTGCCCGAGACAGGAGATGTGCGCCACCTTGAAGTTGTGGAAAATGTTGGATGAATCCATTAAATCGGTTGTGGACAAAGTGACTTTGGAAGATCTGTTAGAGTGGCAGGAAGAGGTCGGATCGGATTATGTGATCTAATACTGTTTATTTATATGAGGAAGCAAGGAGTCGAAAATGTATTTGACTCCTTGCTTTTTATTTTACTAAAACTTCCCATACCGGAAGTTGCTGTAAGAACAACATATTGCTTATTATGTCGACAATAAATAAAATATTTTGCAGTCGACAAACTAAATTGTTCTGTCATCCTAGAACTAAGATAATTGCCGCAGGACGCAACTTTTTTGCGTGATTTCTTATTTTGTTAAGTCTCTGATGAATACATGCCCGAAGGATTGTTTGAGTCGTCCCGGTTTAGCAAGGTATCATCCATTTTTGGACGGGACGCTTTCGCTACGATGCGCTACGTCACGTTACTTAATGTCTCTGAAATACGAGACATAAGTAACGACGAGCGCAAAGTCCCTTTCAAAAATGATGAATACCTTGCTTCCGGGACTTCGAGTTTCCGAAGGGCATGTAAATCAATCATCAGAGACAACAAAATTTAGAAATCACCAAAAACGAAAATGCGACAAGGCAATTACTATAGTTCTCGGATGGCAGAAATCACTCTTTGGTGACTGCAAAATGCAATATAGTCATTGACATAATAAGCAATATGTGGTTCGGATAATAACTTCCGGTATGGGAAGTTTGCGTGATTTATTAAAAAACTGGAAAACGCTGGTCTTGGTCTTTATGGAGCAATTTGACGTATCGTGGCATATGATGGTATACTATATAAATTAGGGAAATGTTTCGTTTTGCCTAGAATGACAAGATCATTTGCGGCAAGAAAGGAGATATATGAAAAGAGGTTTCAAGCTGCGAGGTAGACTGCGGCTTCATCTTGGCTGGCCATTGTGGTTGAGCATTCTCTTATTGCCTATGGTGATGCAACTATATATTGCAGACCGTAAAGCAGGTATCATAGGAACGTGCTATTTTCTTGCATTCTTTTTATGTGCATTGATCATTCGCTACGGCGGTCACAAGAAGATGCGGCGGGATTTGATCCATTTTGCCAGCACGTATGGTCAGATGCAGATGCAGACGATGAAAGAACTCAGTGTTCCATTTGCGGTATTGAGCGAAGAGGGGCAACTGCTTTGGGGCAATGATGAGTTTGTACGCGTAGCAGTCAATAAAAAAGCAGCCAGACGCAATATTGCCAATGTATTTCCGGAGATTTCGGAGAATAGTCTTCCGGTGGACGGTGGCAGGAAAGTAATACACATACACGCTGGAGATAAATATTATCGGGTGGTACTTTCGTTAGTGTCAGATGATGGATTCAACGTGGATGATCAGATCATGCCAATGGATCAGCTGTTGGAAACAAAGCAGTTGATCGCAATGTTTCTGTACGATGAGACGGAAATGATCGAATTGGAAGAGCGGCGAGAGGAAGAGAATCTTATCGTAGGCCTTCTTTACATCGATAATTTTGATGAGATGTTAGACAGTATTGATGAAGTACGCCAGTCTCTGATGACGGCACTGATCGACCGTAAGATCAATAAAACAATGCAGGCAATCGATGCTATATGTAAAAAAATAGAAAAGGACAAATTCCTGTTTGTCTTTAAGCAGAAATATTTACAGGAATTGATGAATGATCGTTTTTCTGTTTTGGAAGAGATACGAAATATCAATATTGGAAATGAGCAGACAGCAACGATCTCGATCGGTATCGGTGTCGGTAAGGGAACATTTAACGAACGCTATGAATGGGCGCGCGCAGCTATTGATCTTGCGCTTGGGCGTGGCGGTGATCAGGCGGTGATCAAAAACGGTGATCAGGAACAATTCTATGGGGGCAAACGTGTTCAGATTGAGCGCAATACCCGCGTTAAGGCTCGTGTCAAAGCGCATGCTTTGCGAGAGTTGATCGAAGGAAAAGAGCGTGTTGTCGTCATGGGGCATTCCATCGGAGACGCGGATTCGTTTGGAGCTTCGGTCGGCATTTACCGTATTGCTAAGGCATTAAACCGCAAGGCACATATTGTTGTCGATGAGGTGAATGCTTCGGTACGCCCGTTAAAAGAACGCTTTTATACGAACGATTATGATGACGATATGCTCGTAAGTGGCGAAGAGGCGGTCAGGCTTGTGGATGAGACTACGTTGTTAGTTATTGTCGATGTCAACAAGGGAGAACATACAGAGTGTCCGGAGCTTATTGAATTGGCGCAGTCTATTGTGGTGATTGATCATCACAGACAGGCCGGTGATGCGATTGCAAAAGCCGTATTGTTTTATATTGAACCATATGCATCGTCAGCGAGTGAAATGGTGGCAGAGATCTGTCAGTATATTGGCGGCGGATTGAAGCTGCGTGCCGCCGAGGCAGAAGCGCTGTATGCCGGTGTAATGATCGATACGAATTATTTCACGGACAAGACAGGTGTGCGCACGTTCGAGGCAATGGCCTATCTGAAACGGAATGGTGCTGATTCTGTGCGTATCCGCAAGATGTTTCGTGAGGATATCAATGAGTACAAAATACAAGCAGAGGCCATTCAGAATACGGAATTGTATCTGGACCACTATGCAATCACAGAAAGTGAGTCTCGTGGGGTGGAGACACCGACAGTGCTTGGTGCAAAGATTGCCAATTCCCTGTTGAATATCGAACAGGTAAAGGCATCATTTGTATTGACAAAATACAACGGCAAAGTATTTGTAAGCGCAAGGTCTATCGATGAGCTGAATGTGCAGCTAATGATGGAAAAACTTGGCGGCGGAGGTCATATTAATATGGCCGGTGCGCAGATTCCGGGACTGGATGTGGAGAGTGCAAAAGCACAGATCCGTGCATTGATCGATGCAATGATCGCTAATGGAGATGCAGACTAGCCGCGATGATCGGCAATAGAAATCCGGCTTAGCTGCGATGATTGGCAATGAGATGCGGACAGAGGCATATGTAGTGGTGTTGACATTTTTGGAAAATAGACGGAAACGGGGGATAAAGACATGGAAGTAATTTTATTAGAAGATGTAAAATCATTGGGGAAAAAGGGTGAACTGGTTAAAGTTAATGAAGGATACGCAAGAAATTTCTTGTTGAAGAAAAATCTTGGTATAGAGGCCACCGCAAAGAATAAAAATGACCTGAAATTGCAGAAACAGCATGAGGCGAAGCTGGCAAAGGAAAAATTAGAGGCAGCGAAAGCATTTGCGGAGGAGATGAAAGAAAAATCGATCACCGTATCCATTAGGACCGGCTCCGGTGGAAGAAGCTTTGGGTCGGTATCGACCAAAGAATTGGCAGCTGCAGCTAAAGAGCAGCTTGGGTATGAATTGGACAAAAAGAAGATGGTGCTGCAGGATCCGATCAAAAGTCCGGGCATCTTTACACTTCCGATCAAATTGCATCCTAAGGTAACGGGCGAGTTAAAGGTAATCGTCAAAGAGGTATAATCGCACAAAAGGAGAAACGTAGATGGAAGAAGCAGTGATCAAACGGATTCCGCCGCATAATATTGAGGCGGAGAGAGCGGTGATCGGCTCGATGATCATGGACCGGGATGCCATTTTGGTATGTTCAGAGATGCTGACAGCAGAAGATTTCTATCAGGGGCAATATGGCATACTTTTTGAGGCATTGCTCGATCTGTTTCGCGGTGGGATTGGTACAGATCTGATCACTCTGCAAAACAAGCTTCGTGAAAAAGAAGCTCCGCCGGAATTGTGCAGTGTCGAATACATTGGCAGTTTGCTAAATAGTGTGCCGATTTCTGCAAATGTGAAGTATTATGCCACGATCGTCAAAGAAAAAGCGATGCTTAGAAGGCTGATACAGACAGCTGAGAGGATTGCCAGTACTTGTTATATGGACAAAGAACCGTTAGAAGATATTTTGGATGCGACTGAAAAAAATATCTTTCAGGTGATGCAGCAGCGTACCGGCAGTGAGTTTGAACCGATTCGAGATGTTGTTTTGCGTACCTTAGATAGTATTGAGCAGGCGGCGAAACAGAAAGGGCATATTACCGGATTGGAGACCGGATTTCGGGATTTGGATTACAAGACAGCGGGCCTGCAAAAGTCCGATCTGATTTTGATCGCAGCACGTCCGGCTATGGGTAAGACGGCGTTTGTACTGAACCTGGCAGAATATATTGCATTGCATAGCGAGAGTACGATTGCGATGTTTAGCTTGGAAATGAGTAAGGAGCAGCTTGTGAAACGAATGCTTTCGATGAATTCTCATGTTGACTCCCAAAAGATAAGAACCGGTAATCTGGAAGACGAGGACTGGGACAGACTGGTGGGCAGTGTCCGGCGGATTGGTAATTCGCATCTTGTGATTGACGACACATCAGGAATCACGGCGACAGAGCTTCGTTCCAAATGCCGTAAGTTAAAGATCGAGCAGGGATTAGATCTGGTTATTATCGATTACCTGCAGTTGATGTCGGGCAGTGGAAAGCGCAAAGGCGAGAACAGACAGCAGGAAATTTCGGAAATCTCCCGTTCTCTCAAAGTTATGGCGCGAGAATTAAACGTTCCGGTGATCGCTTTATCACAGTTATCACGTGCAGTTGAGCAGCGTCCGGACAAGAAACCGATGCTTTCTGATCTGCGTGAGTCCGGAGCGATCGAGCAGGATGCCGATATGGTTATGTTTTTGTATCGTGACGAATATTATAACCCGGACAGCGAGGAAAAAGGTGTGGCAGAGGTCATTATCGCAAAACAGCGTAGTGGTCCGACAGGATCGGTGAAACTGGCATGGTTAGCGAACTTGACGAAGTTTGGAAATCTGGAACAGGAAAGAAATTAACACTTGATTTACAGGCAGGAATTGATTAGAATATATAAGGTTGAATACAACCAACCAGGATTCATGCTTTGTGGCTGAGGAATCCCGCAAAGGATAGACCGAGTATAGAGATTGCAACAAGGAAGGATAGGAGGAAACCATGGCAAACAAGGTTACTTTTGATTACTCTCTGACAGAGAACGTAATTTCTGCAGACGAGATCAAATCAATGGAGAAAATTACAAACGACGCAAAAGAATTATTACTTAGCAAAGAAGGAGCAGGAAGTGATTTCTTAGGATGGATTGACCTTCCGATTGATTATGATAAGGAAGAATTCGCACGTATCCAGAAAGCTGCTGAGAAGATTCAGTCTGATTCAGAAGTGCTTTTGGTAATCGGTATCGGCGGTTCTTATTTGGGAGCAAGAGCAGCAATTGAGTTCTTGAGACATGGATTTTATAACAATGTGTCCAAAGAAATTCGTAAAACACCAGAGATTTATTACTGTGGTAACAATTTGAGCGGCACATATCTGTCACAGTTGATCGACGTGATCGGTGATCGTAACTTTTCCGTAAATATTATCAGCAAGTCCGGTACTACGACGGAGCCTGCTGTTGCATTCCGTATTTTCAAGGAAATGTTAGAGAAGAAATATGGTAAAGAGGAAGCTGCTAAGAGAATATATGCAACAACGGACAAGCAGAAAGGTGCGTTGAAGAACCTTGCTACAGAAGAAGGTTATGAGAGCTTTGTTGTACCGGATGATGTCGGAGGACGTTTCTCCGTACTTACCGCAGTTGGTTTACTTCCAATTGCTGTTAGTGGTGCAGACATTGCTAAGTTGATGGAAGGTGCAGCATCCATGCGCGAACTTTGCTTGGACAAAGATTTCGCAGACAATGATTCTATGAAGTATGCTGCGATCCGTAATATCTTATTACGCAAGGGGAAATCTGTGGAGATCCTTTGCAACTATGAGCCTGCATTCCACTATGTAGCTGAGTGGTGGAAACAGCTTTACGGAGAGAGCGAAGGTAAAGATCAGAAAGGTATTTTCCCGGCAGCAGTTGATTTGACAACAGATCTGCATTCCATGGGACAGTTCATTCAGGACGGAAGCCGTATCATGTTTGAGACAGTTATGGAATTAGAAGAGCCGACATTAGATGTAACGATTCAGGAAGAGCCGGTTGATCTTGATGGATTAAACTATTTGGCTGGCAAGAACCTTGACTTCATCAACAAGAGTGCGATGAAGGGAACACAGTTGGCACACGTTGATGGCGGTGTACCAAACTTGAGCGTAAAGGTTCCGGCACAGAATGAATATTATTTGGGTCAGTTATTCTACTTCTATGAGTTCGCCTGCGGTGTAAGTGGATATATCCTTGGTGTAAATCCATTTAACCAGCCGGGTGTTGAGAGCTATAAGAGAAATATGTTCGCATTGCTTGGTAAGCCAGGCTATGAGGCAGAGAGAGAAGAGCTCTTAAAGAGACTGTAATTGACGTAAATAGAGCAATTCGAAGTTATACAACAAAGGCAAATCCCCATTTTCCTGTTATGGATCTATGATGGCAGGAAAGAGGGGCTTTGCTTTTTTGCTTTCATAGGAAAATGCTGTTGCGTAGTGTGATAATGCCAAGAATTGCTATAGCAATTCTTGTAAAGCAAAGCGCTGGCTTTGCTTTTTTTTACGTAATAGAAAATTATGGGGGAATAGGTTGGCGATAACGAAAAGTACAGGTATAATAAAGAGAAGATGTCTGGAAGGAGGATAGAAACATTTATGATAGATTGGAAGGGCGAGTTGTTTGAGTGGATGCCGGGTTGTATCGGAATATTTAGACATGATGGGAAATGTCTGCGTACGGTAGCTCTCAACGCTAAAATGCGTGACATACTTGGGGTGACAGAAGAAGATGTTCAGACAAGTACTTGTAAAGAGCTGCTGCAGATACATCCGGATGATAGAGAGAACCTTTACAGCAGTTTTGACCGGGCAATTATTGATAAAAGGGATACATTAGAAATCAAGGCACGGTTCTATAGACGGAAGTTGAAACAGTACGTCTGGTTTCAATCTAATTTTCAGTTTCAGTATCGGTCAGATGGTGAAACGATCGTCTATGCATTATATCAAGATGTGACGTCACGTATGCGCATGAAGGAAAAGCTGCAGCACAACATTAAAACGATGCGGACAGCGATGGATCAGTGTGGTGTTTATTATGCTTTGTATGATATTGAAGCTAATACGATCACTTATAACTCTAAAATGCAGCAAGATTTTGGAGTGCCTGCGGTAGCACAGCGACAAGAGGGACAACCACGTAGGTTGATGACCGAGTCCGGTCGGGCAGAATTAATCCGGTTGGAGCAGCTGCTTATGACGGGCAAGCAGGATTCGATCTCCCTAGAGATGGAAATACGACGTCCGATGCGAGGTGACTGGATATGGTCTAAGCAAAACTATACGGTTGCAGATCGTAATGAGCAGGGAGCACCGACGATGATCGCAGCTACGGCATTAGACATTACGAAAGAAAAGGAAGAGGAAAAGCGTTTTAGTCAGGAGAATATGTATCATCAACTCCTTTTTAATAATATGACATCGGTTATTCGAATCAATATTACGGCATGGAAAGTATTAGATTATGCCGGAGAATTTGTGTTGATTCATGGGAAGGAGAATGATCCGTTTGGTGTTATGATCGACCATATTACCGATGAAGAGCAAAAAAAGGAATTTACCCGTATTTTTCATCGAAATAATCTGATCCACTTATTTGAAAGCGGGCAGAGGCAGGTATCCTATACCTTTCGTAGTAAACGTCTTTCGGGAAAAACGCTGTGGATGAAGATTGTTTTAGATATGACGGCACGCGAGGGGGAAGATATATATGGCTTTGTATCGCTGCAGGATGTAGATCGTAATGTCATAAAAGAACTTGTTCGTGGGCAGGTAGTTGATTCGATGATCGACTTCATCGCATATTGGAATACGGCAGCGAATGACAGTCAGATCTTTACTCGGTATGAATGTTATCAGGTAGATGCTTCGTTTGAGGGTAAGAAAAAGGTGGAGAAACTGCAAGAACAGTTGATCAATCTGGTCATTCCGGAGGAAAGAGAAATCATCAATGCGCAGATGTCGTGGGAAGTAATACATGCCCGGATCCAACACGGACTCAGTTGGGATTTTATGTATCACGCACAGGATGAGGAACTTGGTGTACGTACTAAGCGTATTTTTGCTTTCTTTTTGGAAAATGATGAGAGCGTCATTGTGATGGTGCAGAGAGATGTTACAGATATCATGTCCGAACAGGAAAAGCAAAATGCAGAGTTGCAGCGGGCCTTGGAAATTGCCAATCGTGCCAGTCATGCCAGAGATGAGTTCCTGTCAAGCATGAGTCATGATCTTAGAACTCCTCTGAATGGAATTATTGGGGCGGCAGAGCTTGCGAAGCTTTTCGGAGATGAAGTTCCGGATATGGTACAGGAATATTTGGACGACATTATATCTTCCGGTCATTTTATGCTGAATCTGGTTAACGACATTTTGGATACCAACCGGTTGGCATCCGGTAAACTGGAATTGCATCTCAAGAAGATCGATATCCAGCATATCATACAGGATATGCGGCAGATATTTGGAGTTACATGTGCCGACAAAGGAATCAATCTTGTATTTGAACCGGGTGAAAATATTCATACCGTGTATGCAGATCCGGTGCGTATACAGCGAATATTTAGCAACCTGCTGTCAAATGCGATCAAGTTTACACCACCCGGTGGTACAGTATATTTTCGTGCAATAGAGCGTGAAATCATTGGCGACAAATACTTAGTGACTATTCAAGTTAAGGATACAGGAACCGGAATGAGTGAGGAATTTCAAGAGCATATGTTTGAAATCTTTGCACAGGAAGAAAATGATACCAATACCTTTAACATTGGAACGGGACTAGGGTTATCAATCGTAAAGAACCTGGTTGAACTGATGGGTGGAACAATACGATGCTCCAGTAAGCTGGGTGTGGGAACAGAGTTTTTTGTAACGATGCCATTTCAGCTTGCGGAAGAAGCAGAGGAGGAACAATCGGCAGAAAAATGTGCAATACAAGAGGAATTGCTTTGGGATCATCGAATACTGCTTGTTGAAGATCATGACTTAAACGCCAAGATCGTGACCAGATTGCTGGAGAGCAAGCAAATACAGGTGGAACGGGCCAAAAACGGCAAAGAGGCGGTTGAGTTGTATGCAGCAAGTGCTCCATATAGCTATGATGCAATCCTAATGGATATACAGATGCCGGTCATGGATGGCATTGAAGCAAGTAAGAAGATACGTATGCTGGAGCGGCCGGATGCAAGATTAATCCCGATCATAGCACTGACAGCCAATGTGTTTGATGTAGATGTGCAGCGCAGTAAGGCGGTAGAAATGAATGCACATCTGGTCAAACCGATCGATCCGCAGAAGCTGTTCCGGACATTGATCGCACTTTGGAAATAAATAGAGGAAAGAATAAAGCACAAGGAAGGACGGATGAGTATGTGTAAGAAAATGTTAACGTTTAGTTATGATGATGGTATTTATCAGGATGAGCGCTTGGTGGAGATATTTAATAAATATGGTATGAAAGCAACCTTTAATCTGAATACGGGAATTCAGTCTCCAGAGAGTAATTTTGAGATCGAGGGGATAAAGATCGCCCGCATGGAGCAGGAGGGAATGGCAAAATTATATGAGGGACATGAGATCGCTTTGCACGGCTTGACACATGCATCGCCCTCCGGTATCAAACCGGAAGATTATTCGCAGGAATATTTGCAGGATGCCCGTAACATTGAGAAACTATATGGAAAATATCCGGTTGGCATGGCTTACGCTTATGGTGATGTACCGGATCCGGTCGTTTCGTATTTGAAAGATATTGGTATTCGTTACGGAAGGACGGTAGAGAGTACGCATGGATTTGCTTTGCCGCAGGATCCGATGAGGCTTAATGCAACCTGTCATCATAACGATGATAAGTTGTTTGAGCTGGCAGAACAGTTTTTGGCTGCAAAACCAGAGGAACCAATGTTGTTTTATGTGTGGGGACATAGCTATGAGTTTGATGTAAACAACAATTGGGAGCGAATAGAAGAGTTCTGCAAAATGCTGGGCGGACGCGATGATATTTTTTATGGTACCAACGCACAATGTTTAGGATATATATAAGGCGGTTTTTGTCTCCTTTCCGGTAATATATATAGCGAAAGCAGTAAGTTTGAAGGGAGGAGAAGATTATGAGATGCGAAAATAATCTAATGGAAACTACATTAAAAAAGAATATGTCCCTATATGAGGAGGATCAGCAGCCGGAGGGAGGCAGATGGAGGAAGATCCTGCGCTATGTATTGATCGCAGTCATACTTGCAATCGTTATTCAGATGTTATATGCGGGCGTGCTCTTTTTACTTGCTTGGAGAGCGGAAGGATCCCTTCAGACAGCATCCGGTTATAAGCAGATTGAAAAAAGTTTTAGGCGTGTGATCAAAGCACAGCAAAAGGTGGTATCACGCTATGAATTTTATGAGGATCCGTTTAAGTCAGATCCTTTGCCAATGGCATATAACTGTTCGCTGGGAAGTTTAATGCAGTCGGCAGCATCCTCTGTCAGTGAAGGGGTATTAGACAGAGAGCCGGGTTCTACGCAGGAAGATTGGCCGGAACTGGTCACACAGGATAGTACGACCAACACAGAAAATGCAGATGAGGCAGAGATGGATCAGATCCTGACGAAGGATGGTTTAATCTATGTGCTTTATTATAACGATGGCTCCTATATAAGGAGCAATGCTACGGATCAAGAGGGTGCGACGGATCAACTGTACATTCTTCGAGAGAAGAATGGTATCTGCGAGGAAGTTGGCAAAGTATCCCTTAAAATTAATGATCCATATCAGAATGCCAGTAGTGAAGATGATCTGTACGGCGATGAAAGTGCTAGCTATGAAGATGGTCTGATGTGGTGTGGAAAGAGCTTGCTATATGTGAAGAATACGAGAGCACAGACCTATGTGATACCGATCGATGTATCGGATCCTCAGAAACCACAGGCTGGCAAGATGCTTCGGCAAAGCGGTCAAAATCTTTGCACACGCGTATCCGGAGAGAAGTTGATCATTGCCTCTGTGATGCAACCATATACCGATGCCGATGGTGTTATCAGCATTGAAGATCCGCAAATTAATGACAAAAAGCTGGCGGTTAAGGATGTATATTGGCAGAGGGATCTGTATCAGCCGGGGTATACGCTTGTCTGCAGTTACCGCATGGCAGATCATACGCAGTTAGAGCCGGTCGGTCATAAGGCGTTAGCAGGAACAGCGATGAAAGTATACATGTCCGGCAAAAATGTATATGTGCTTTGCCGAACCGTTGCGAAGCGGTTTGATGAGACAGAACGCACCGGAATCACCAAGTTTGTTGTGGATTCAGAGGGGACAGTGAAAGCAACAGCGACCCATATTGTCAAAGGAATTGTAGGAGAGGGATTTGCGGTTAAAGAGCAGGGTGGACATTTGTGGCTGTGTATGTCGGTGCATCATTATAAGTCAGAGTGGAAATGGAAAAAGGCAGAGGTACCTTTTAACTGGAAATTACTTGCACATTATACGGGACAGCTCAAAATGCTCTGCGGAGAAGAAGAGAGTTCCCGTAATGTCAGTGTATATGCACTGGATGATTCGCTGCAGGAGATTGGAACAAGTTCTGAAATATGCAAAGGAGAAACGGTGCAGTGTGCACGTTTCCTGAACAAGACATTATATTTGGTGGTAAATGATGACCGTAAAATGATACAGGTATCAATGGCAGCAGAAGCAGATCCACAGGTCCTCGCACAGATCAAATTAGCCGATGAGGTTCATTATCTGCATTTGTTCCCATCGGATCCATCGATGATCTTTTCACTCGGGAAGACAACAACCGGAGAACTGGATATGACGGTTTTTTGGGCAACGGAGGGATCTGACATCAAACAGGTTGCAAGTTATGGTTTGCGGCAGCATGATTCCAGCGCATTAGCAGACCATACAAAAATCTTAGTGCAGAAGACGGAGAAAGGATTTTACTTGGGATTTGCAACGTATAATGCGGAAGGCTTGCAGTATCCGCTATTGCATTATACTGCAGATGAATCTGTAACTCAGGTTCTTCGCTCAACATCCAAAGGTCGTGCAGATTATTGGTGCCGCGGACTATTTATTGATGGCAGCTTTTATGTATTCCGCAATTCCAACCGTGATCTGCAGATGGAAAAATATGAGCATCCACAGATGGAGGCGTATGCCGACAAGGCAAAGGTGTGGTCTAATTATTAACGCAAATTTCTTTATACCATAAAAAAGGAGCTTCTGCACTAAGCAATTAGTGCGTAGCTCCTTTTCGGATATATCGTCTATATAGGGAGTATATTACTGATGGCTGTCCTGATAGTTCAAAGCAGCACCGACAAATCCCTTAAACAATGGATGTGGACGGTTTGGTCTGGACTTAAATTCAGGGTGAGCCTGTGTTGCTACAAACCACGGATGTGATGGAAGCTCACACATTTCTACGATGCGTCCGTCCGGAGACAGGCCGGAAAGCTTCATGCCGAATTTCTGTAAATCTTCGCGGTAGTAGTTATTTACTTCGTAACGGTGACGATGTCTTTCGTGGATGGTTTCCTCACCGTACAGCTCATAAGCTTTGGAATCCTTGTCCAGTACACAAGGGTAGGAACCGAGACGTAACGTGCCGCCGATATCTTCAATGCCGTCCTGTTCCGGCATTAAATGGATCACAGGATGTGTTGTCTGAGGATCCAGTTCAATACTATGCGCATCATTGAAACCACAGACGTGTCTTGCAAATTCAACGATGGCAAGCTGCATTCCCAAACAAAGACCTAAGAATGGAATACCGTGTTCTCTTGCATACCGGATCGCTGTGATCTTTCCATCAATGCCGCGGTCACCAAAGCCGCCAGGTACTAATATACCGGATACATCATGAAGGAGTTCATCAGCATTTTCTTCATTTAAGTCTTCAGATGGAATCCATTTGATCGTTACATTGCTTTTGTGCGCAAGTCCGCCATGCTTGAGAGCTTCTACAACACTGATATATGCATCGTGCAGAGAAGTGTATTTGCCGACGAGAGCAACAGTAACATCTTTCTCAAGATTTTTGAGGGTATGAACCATTGTCTGCCACTCTTCCATGTCCGGTGTTTTGCAGTCTAACTTTAAGCATTTGCAGGCAACATCAGCGAGATGCTCCTTTTCCATTGCCAAAGGTGCTTCATATAGAGTCTCTACATCTAAATTCTGCATTACGTGATCGGTCGGAACATTACAAAACAGTGCGATTTTATCTTTGATGCCCGGCTCGAGAGGACGCTCTGTACGGCATACGATGATGTCCGGCTGAATACCCATTCCCTGCAGCTCCTTAACGCTTGCCTGTGTTGGCTTGGTTTTCATTTCACCGGAAGCACCCAGGTATGGGATGAGTGTCACATGGATCAAGATAGCATTTTCACGTCCAACATCATGCTGAAACTGACGGATCGACTCTAAGAAAGGCTGGCTTTCGATATCGCCGACAGTGCCGCCGACTTCAATGATTGCAATCTGTGTATCTTTACAGCCATCGTTACGGTAGAAACGGCTCTTGATCTCATTTGTAATATGTGGGATAACCTGAACAGTTCCGCCGCCAAAGTCACCGCGACGTTCTTTCGAGAGAACGGACCAATATACTTTTCCGGTTGTTACGTTGGATTGTTTGGTCAGATTTTCGTCAATGAAACGTTCGTAGTGGCCAAGATCCAAGTCAGTCTCTGCACCATCATCCGTAACGAACACTTCACCGTGCTGTACCGGATTCATAGTACCGGGATCGATATTGATATAAGGGTCGAATTTCTGCATGGTCACACTATAACCACGCATTTTCAAAAGTCTGCCCAGAGATGCGGCTGTAATTCCTTTGCCGAGACCGGACACAACACCACCAGTGACGAAGACATATTTGACTGCCATTTGTGTATCCTCCTTTGTGTCAGAACATTGTTGTCAATAAATAAACCAATATTTTTCTATTATACTCTATATGATTGGGTTTGTTCAATATATTTTTGCACAAAAAGGAAAGAAAATTCATGGAAAATTTCCAAGAAATACATAGAAATTTCAGACTTTCTTAATATTGTGAAATATTGCTTTTTGGGCAGACTAGACTTATAATAGAAATAGTTTACAGGATATGAGGAGGACAAATTATTTGGACAACAATATATCAAATCAAAATAGAAACCAAAATAACAGCCAAAATAACAACAATATGGGAAATAATTTTGGACGCGGACAGAACCGTAAAAGCATGGTGCTTTGTCTGATCGTTGCACTTGGCATTTTTCTTGTGTTTTCCTTGATGAATCGTCAGGTAGAAAAGGCCAGAGATAAAGAGATCAGCTATGACCAGTTTTTGCAGTTGCTGGATGATGGACAGGTTGAATCTGTGACACTCACTTCTGATCAGATCAAGATCGTTCCGAAGAAACAGTCAAATAGTCTGTATCAGATCACCTATCATACCGGTCTGATCAGTATGGATATTACATTGGTACAGCGATTAGAAAAGGCAAATGTAAAGTTCACCAAAAAGTCAGACAGTTCCAATAGTATGGTCTACATGCTGGTATCGACTGTATTGCCATTTTTACTGCTATGGGTCGGACTGATCTTTATGTCCCGTGTTATTTCTAAAAATTCCGGCGGTATTATGGGTGTTGGTAAGAGTACGGCGAAGATGTATGTTCAGAAAGAAACCGGTGTAACATTTCGCGATGTAGCCGGTCAGGAAGAGGCAATGGATTCGTTGAACGAGCTGGTCGACTTCCTGCATAATCCGAAGAAATATACGGAGATTGGTGCTAAACTGCCGAAGGGAGCATTGTTAGTCGGACCTCCGGGAACCGGTAAGACACTGCTTGCAAAGGCGGTGGCCGGCGAAGCAAAAGTTCCGTTTTTCTCTCTTTCCGGATCTGATTTCGTAGAGATGTTCGTCGGTGTAGGTGCATCGCGAGTGCGTGATCTGTTTAAGCAGGCACAGCAGATGGCACCATGTATTATTTTCATTGATGAGATCGATGCCATCGGTAAGAGCCGTGACAGTCAGTATGGAGGCAGCAACGACGAGCGCGAGCAGACGCTAAATCAGCTGTTATCCGAGATGGATGGATTTGACAGTTCGAAAGGCCTTGTCATCTTAGGCGCGACAAACCGACCGGAAGTGCTTGATAAGGCATTACTCAGACCGGGACGTTTTGATCGACGTATTATCGTAGAAAAGCCGGATCTTAAGGGCCGAGTTGATATTTTACGTGTGCATGCCAAGGATGTATTAATGGATGAGTCTGTTGACTTTGAGGAAATTGCTCTTGCGACCAGTGGAGCCGTTGGTGCGGATCTTGCTAATATGATCAATGAGGCTGCTATTATGGCTGTGCGTTCCGGAAGAAGAGCAGTCAATCAGAAAGATCTGTTTGAGGCAGTGGAAGTCGTTATTGCCGGTAAGGAGAAGAAAGACCGCATTTTAGGCAAAGAGGAGAAACGGATCGTTGCATATCACGAGGTAGGGCATGCGCTAGTGACTGCACTGCAGAAAAATGCGGAGCCGGTTCAAAAGATTACGATCGTGCCACGTACGATGGGATCTCTTGGATATGTCATGCAGGTTCCGGAAGAAGAGAAATATCTGATGAGCAAAGCAGAGATACTCACTCGGATCACAACATTATTTGGAGGCAGGGCTGCGGAAGAATTAGTGTTTGATTCTGTAACGACAGGAGCTTCCAATGATATTGAAAAGGCAACCTCTCTTGCCAGAGCAATGGTAACACAGTACGGTATGTCTGATAAATTTGGATTGATCGGTTTGGAGAGTGTGCAGAACAAATATCTGGATGGCAGAACGGTGTTAAATTGTGGTGATGCAACAGAAGCAGAGATAGATCTTGAAGTCATGAAGATATTGAGTGAATGTCACCAAAAGGCTAAAGAATTGTTGGATGGCAATCGTGATGCACTGGATCAGCTCGCCGCATTTTTGATCGAGCATGAGACGATCACCGGTAAAGAATTTATGAAGATCTATCGTAAAGTACAGGGTATTGAGGAACCGGAAGGTGACCGCTTTGACTTACTTGTGCTGGATGTCGATGGTACGCTGCATAATTCTCATCGCGAGATTTCTGATGCAACCAAGAATGCGTTGATCGAAGCGCAGAAGCGCGGCAAGACGATCGCTATCGCATCCGGAAGATCCATTGCAGGAATTCGCCAGACAGCTTCTGCTATCTCTCTGGAAGAGTACGGTGGCTATGTGATTGCATATAATGGTACTACTGTGATCAACTGTAAAACAGGGGAATGCATTTACAATCAGACATTGCCGGCAGATCTGATCGCTCCGGTATACGAGGAGGCTGCTAAATTGCAGGTGGCTATCATGGCTTACCGTGACAGTGCCAAAGAGATTATCGTAGCTGGTGGCGTGACAGACTATGTTGCAGCAGATGCGGCTGCATCTTGTGTTACGATCCGCGAGACAGATCAGTTCGTAAAAGAGCTTAGTTTTCCGATCAACAAGATCTTTGTTTCGGGAGAACCGGACAAGATGAAAGAAGTAGAACGCATTTTACAGCGAAAGTTTGGTTCAGTGTTGAATGTATTTCGCTCAGATCCATACTATGTAGAACTTCTGCCAAAATACACAGATAAAGGTGTTGCGGTTGATAAGTTAGTGAAATATATGGATATTACCAAAGAACGTGTTATGTGTGTAGGAGACAGTAACAATGATCTGCCGATGTTACGCTATGCCGGTATGGGAGTCGCAATGGGGAACGCTTCCGATCGGATCAAAGAGCAGGCAGACTATGTTACAGATAGTAACGATGATGATGGTATTGTCAAAGTTATTGAAAAATTTATGACGGAGGCACATCACGAAGAAGGATAATTTATTGGGGATGGAGGAACACGAATGAATGGTTCAGAAAAACATTATTTAGAAAGACTGCTTGATCCTGAGGATCGGGATATGATAGAGAAGGAGGAGCATTTTTCACAGGTGATGATGATGTATTCCTGTGCGATCCGCGAGGTGCAGACCAAGCTGGAAGTGCTTAATGATGATCTTAAATCACGTTATCAGCGCAATCCGATCCACAGCATTAAGTCGCGTATCAAAAAACCGGTAAGTTTAGCTAAGAAATTACGTAAGAAAGGACTTCCCGTATCGGTGGATTCCATCAAAGGGAATATCAATGACGTTGCCGGTGTGCGTGTTATCTGTTCGTTTGTGGATGATATTTACACAATATCAGAGATGCTTACGTCACAGACGGATATCACATTGATCAGCCAAAAGGACTACATTGAGCATCCAAAGCCAAACGGATACCGCAGCTTGCATCTGATCGTAGAGATTCCGGTATTCTTTGCAGATAAGATGCGGCCGATGCGTGTGGAAGTACAGATACGAACGATCGCAATGGATTATTGGGCAAGTTTAGATCATCAGCTTCGATATAAGAAAGATGACATGGATGAGAACTACCGAAAAGAGATCGAAATGCGATTGAAGCGTTGTGCAGATATGATCACAGCAACCGATGCTGAAATGTTAGATATTCGCAAAAATATTTATGGATATCGCATTTAATGTTTTAGTTAGAGTAATTAGAAAAGGCACTGTTCCAACGTGGATCACGTTCGAACAGTGCCTTTTTGGTGTAAAAATGGACTGTAACCTTATTCTGCGCTTTGTATCACTTTGCGGAAAGCAGGAATGATCTGGGCAGCAATAACTGCTTTGACAAGATCTAAAGGAATGAATGCGACAAATCCGGATAAGAAAGCAACTTTCCAAGAAAGGCCGGCATTAACCTTCCAAAAGAGCATTCCGATGATATCGATCAATACAACGCCGACAATAGCAGCAACTGTGTATAGGATTCGATTGTATTTTTTGCCGCGGATCAGTGGAAGTACAATGGCGATCACTAAGAAAGAGAATGTGTATCCACCGAAAATATTTGTCAAATATCCAATGCCGGAACCACCGCCAATAAATACCGGAAGGCCGATAGCGCCAAGAGCCATCCACACTAATATCGTGATGAAAGATTGACTGAGTGGGAACAGCAATGCGATGACGATAATAACAAAGTTTAACAATGTAATATGAGGACTACCAGGGATCGGCAATGGGATGCTGATATAAGCAGAAATACATAAAATAGCTGCAAATAATGCCATCATTGTAATGGACTTTGTAGTAAAACCGGTTTTGTTTGTTTTTGTTTCCTGATTCATTTGTTTCCTCCAATGTAAATGTATTATTATGACGGTTTACAACCGCGCAACAAAGAGTAGTATAAAACATTTGAATGTGTATGTCAACTGAAAGAATTAAAAGTTTACCATGGTTTAGTGGGCAGGATTGTACAGTCTTTTTTTAGTTGGAAAATCTTTCCGTTTTTTTATGTAATTGAGACTGCATATTAGGTTTAGGCAGCATTATAGAAAAATGTACTATATAAAGCAAAAACTACATAAAAAATTTGTAAGATTTTGAGAATTGAATGAATTATCTGCTTGGTAATATAATGAAAGGTGTGTCTGTGTCCGAAATACAATACGAGGTTTCTAAAGATATGGACTCACGATCAGATTCACAGAAAGGATGGGGAATGGAATGAAAAAAACAAAGCAAGTTATGGCATTGTTACTGGCACTTGTTATGGTAGTCAGTATGATGCCGTCCAATGTTCAATTCGTAGCTGCTGCAGCAGCGGAAGATAAGATTGAACTTGGTGAGGAGACATGGTCGGCAGATGGTCAGGCCTATACGTTTTCTGATGTAACAGTTAGTTTTAAGAGTGATCAGAAGATTTTTTGTATCTCGGTAGACAATGGAGGATACTTCAAACTTCCGAAAAAGATCGATCTTGGTAACATGAGCAGTACGTCTGATAGGATGAATGGTTTGACCAAAACTGGTGAGTATACGTCTAGCTTGTCCGGCGACGAAGAGCTTAGCTCTATGACTGTGATCGGAAGTGATATTACAGATGAGCAGATCAAAAACTTTTTGAGGCAGGTTGTTTTTTATACGGGAACGACTGATCAGACAGTTAAGCAGACGATTTCCGTTGTCGCCAACTCCTGCAGTCTGCCGGATGGTAAATCAACGGCTATGGCAATTGATGGTAAATTACATTTTTATAAATATGTAGAGTTCCCAAGCGGAGACAACACATCGACATGGGCAACAGCCTACAAAGAGGCGAAGAAGTCTGTCTTTGAAGGATTAAAAGGTTATCTTGCAACGATCACCAGTGAGAACGAGGAGAAATATTTGTATAGCTCTCTGGGTGGCAATCTGCAAGCTTGGATCGGTGGAGCCAGAACATTGCTTCCAAGAGATGGTTACGATGGATTTGTACTGGATTCGGATGAGATTACCGATGAGGCGTTAAAACCATTGGATGATAGCAATAAGATCGTGCGTAAATGGTCTTGGTTATGCGGTCCGGAGGCAGGAATGACATTTTATGAGACGGGTGAGTCCGGTAATGTATATGGCGGTTCGGTATGTGATGGCCAGTACGCCGACTGGAATAATAATGAGCCGAATAACAGCTATAGTGGTGGCGGTACTTCTGCATATTATCAGGAGTATGCATTAGAATATGGTTTTGAGAAGGCAAACTGGAATGATTATCATCCAAACAATGTTTCACGTTCTATGTGGGGAATCAAAGGTTACATTATTGAGTACAGTCCATATGCTACGAGCGGTGAGAGTGGCAAAGAAGATGCTGACAACAAAATGACAACACCAAGTACGACAGATCTTGTGGTCATTCAAAAGAGTAAACCGAGACTGAATGCAGATAATCTGGTACTTAGTAAAGAACAGGCGAACAAGCTGACAGAAGCGACAGTTAAGAATCTTGCGAATACTAAGGGAAGCTATAATGGTACAACGGCAGATGCGTCCAGCTCGAATATTACAGTGGACAGTGATCAGTTTACAACGGTTAAGTCAGCAGAGGCGGGAACTTCTAATAAGCTGACATTCTCTTATAAATATGATACCGGTGCAGCTGATGTGGTAACGAAGGATACAACGGTTTATATTACTGATGTTGCTAATACAGGGTCCACAAGTACCAATAATACGACAACGATCGGTGCCAATAATGTTTCCGTTACAACGGATGATCTGGCTGCCTGTGTCGATGAGGACAAAGTTGCAGAACTGATCCGTTCTAAGGCAGTACCGGTTGCAGTAAAAGATGGTAAGGCAGCAGCTTCTGCTGATATTACACAGAAGAGCAGCGAAGTAAACAAGGCGTCGACAGCAGGCACCTATAAAATAACATATACCTATAACGGCGTGGATACAACGATCAACGTAACGGTTACGGATTCTAATCCCGTAGCAAAAGTGACTGCTGATAATTTTGAGGTGGTAAGAGGAAGCGGAAATCTTACCGAAGCAGATCTTATCACAAAGTCAAATGCGCAGGTGAAGAACGCTTCCGGTACTGTGATCCCGGGTGCAACGATTGATGTAGATGACACTGATCTTGCGACATTGAATGATAAGATCAAAAATGGTCCGGCGGGAGATTATACGGTTAAAGTATCATCGAATGGAAAGACCTGCGATGTTACAGTAACAGTTCGTGACCGCAACGTCACAATTGATGCTAACGATTTTATTATCACGGAAGATGAACTGCTTTATGCGAATAAAGATATAATTAAGAGCAAAGCAAATGTTCGTGGTATTGATGAGGGAACCGCATTTGATTTCAATGATGCGGATGCTATGGACTCTACGGCATATAATGAACTGAAACAGGTTAAGGCCGGCGGCTCCAAGGATCTTACCTTTACCTATACCGATGCAAATGGTAAAACCACAACATCCGATCCGATCACGGCGTTTGTTGTGAAAAATAAAGAAACAAATGCAGCATCAAAAACAACAATCGGTGCGAATAATGTAACATATACGACAGATCAGTTAAAAGCATTAGGAACAACGGAAGCAATCGCTGCGAAGATCAAGAGTGATTCCGGTGTAATTGCTGTCAAAGACGGCAGTAAGGCAGACGCATCGCAGATCACTGTGAAATCCGGATCAGCAACCATTACGAGCGAAACTCCGAAAGGAACTTATTCAGTAACTTATACTTGCAATGGTACTGATGTAGCAATCACAGTAACAGTTGTAGATTCCGGCAAAGTAACAGAAATCACCTCAGATAAGGTTGAACTGGTGGTTGGTGATGCAGCACTCACGGCAGAAGGCCTGCTTACTAAGTCAAATGCTGAAGCAAAAGACGCTGCAGGCAATGTGATACCGGATGCGAAACTTACTGTAGACAGTAAAAAGTTGGACATTATTAATAAACGTCTGATGAATGGTCCGACAGGTAACTATAGCGTGACAGTTACGACAGAAGATGGTTTTACAGCAGACATTAATGTGTCTATTCGTAAGCCGGTTGTTTCAATGACAGCAGAAGATTTCATGCTGACGAAAGAGACAGCTGCAGCACTGACAGGTGAGGCTGCGGCCAAGGATTACGCTAAGATTGGCGTAATCCGTGAGGGAACAACAGTCGCAGATCCTTTTGATAAAATAACAGCAAATCCGGATGATCTTGCAAAGATAGTGGCAGGTAACAGTGGTACTATTGGATTTACATACGGAAACGGTAAATATGAAACCGGTTCCGTGACTGCGAAAGCAACGGTCGTTGATGTAAAATACAGCGAGACAAAGGGAACAGATCGGATTACGATCGGAGCAGATAATGTTACACTGGATTATAAGGATATCAGTTCTTTGACAGAAGATGAGTTAAAAGACCTGATCCGCAAGAATGCAGATCCGGCCGCAACAGATAATGGTGCGCTTGTTGATCCGAGTGACATTACCGGACCGAAGTTGGTCAAAGATGGTGACGGATACAAAGCAATCTTTACCTACAAAGATGTGCCGGTTACAACGGATGTTGTGATAAGCAATGTTCCGGCACAGGGCGAGGTAAATGCATCTGATTGTATCTTCTCGTTAGATGACATTGGAAAACTTACTGCAGACGATGTGATCCGCGCTGCTTTGTCAAAATACACGGATAAAAATGGGGTTACTGACAATGGAGAGGGTGTTGTACTGACACAGGAGTCATTGGATGCGATAAACAGAATGACAGAGCCGGGAACATTACCGCTCACGTTCACAGACAAGTCAGGAACCATTGTTAAGAAAGTAACAGCAACTGTCGTTCAGAATCGTCGATATGATACATCTACAGGTAATATTACACTCGGAGCAAATGATTTCTGCATTACAGTAGAGCAGGCAAAGACGATCGTACTGAAGCAGGATCAGACCGATGTTGCCGATATGCTAAAGAAATTAGGAAATGCGATTGCAACTGATGATGGAAAATTCATTCCATTCAAAGATGCGGCGATCACTGTGGATGCATCAGCAATTCAGGCGGCGAAGGGCAGCTATGAATTAGTATACACATACAAAGGTAAGGTGAACAAAGTAACCGTCACTGTAAAAGATGATGGTTCGGCTGATACGACCAGCAGTGAAACAACTGTACCGGATGTCAATCTGACTGCTAATGATTTCGCAGTAGCAGCAGGCACGGAATCTATTGATGAAACTGCCTTTAAGAAACTTGCAGAAGTGGTAGTAAAATACAATGATGGCTCCAGCGTAGAGAACGTGACGATCGATGCAGAGGATCTTGCAGTGTTGAATGAGAAGATTCGTGCAAAATCGACCGATAGTGTTTTCGTCAAGGTGTATGCAACCGATAAGAAGACAGGTAAGCAATTGTCAGCAATTGTAAAAGTAACATTGCCAAAGAAGGCGGCAACACCGAAGCCAACAAAGAAACCGGGTACAACAGCAAAACCGGGAAGCGGAATTTCTGCGGATGATATTGCAAAGGAACTCGGCGTAGATAGGGCAACGGCTGAAAAGATTAAGGATTATGCTGAGAAGACCGGAACTTCTATGGACACCCTTAGAATTACCGATACTGCTGTAAAGAAACTCAAGGATGATAAAGACATTAAGGGCTCTGACTTTAGCAGATTAAAAGCGAGAGCCAATAAGTCTTCCAAGAACAGCATTACGTTAAAATGGGTTAAGCAGAGTGGCGCTGACGGTTATTTGATCTATAGTAACCAGTGTAACCATGGTGGTAAGAAATACCGCTATAAACTGACTAAGACCATAAAAGGTAAGAATAAGACAACGTGGACACAGAAGAAGCGCAAGAAAGGCAAATATTACAAATACATGGTTGTTGCATACAAATTATTCAACGGTCATAAAGTAACAATTGCCGCTGCACCGACAATTCATTCCGTCACCAAAGGTGGAAAACGTGGTATGGCGAAAGCGGTCAGCATTAAAAAATTGGGCAACAAGAAAAAGAGAACTAAGATTACTTTGAAAGCAAGAAAGACTGCTAAGATCAAAGCGGTAGAGATTCGTGCAGACAAGAAGAAAAAGATTATGAAACATAGAAAACTTGCGTATGAATCCAGTAATGTGAAGGTTGCCAAGGTAACCGGATCCGGCAAGATCAAGGCAGTGAAAAAAGGAAAATGTAAGATATGGGTATATGCACAGAATGGTGTATACAAAGAAATCAAGGTCACTGTAAAATAGCGAATCATAGCATTTATCTGAGATTTATTCATGTAATGTCAGCGTGGGCGGACCAAGGATAAGTGGTTATGGAATAAGCAGGAAACCTATTTGGAATAGATAAATTTCAGATAGGTTTCCTTACTATTAAGGAGGATACAAAAGAGTATGGACGCAAAGTTACAAGATCTTACAGATAAGGTATTGCAAGGTGAAGAGATTAATCGACAAGAGGCAGAGTGGTTGACGCAGATAGATATTGAAGAGTTGGCACAGGGGGCTGACCGTATCCGTCAGGAAAGACAGCAAGACGAATTTGATATGTGCAGTGTGATCAGCATAAAAGGGGGGCGATGTTCCGAGGATTGTAAATTTTGTTCGCAGGCGAGTTGCTCTAAAGCGACAGTGAAGAGTTACCCGCTTCGTGGAACTGAAGAGATCCTGAAGGATGCCAAAAAGCGTAGCGCACAGGGAATCCGACATTATTGTTTGGTGGCATCCGGGCATCATCTTAGCGAACGTGAAGTAGATGCCTTGTGTGAAACAGTTCGTGTGATACGAAAGGACACTGCTCTTCGACCTTGTGTATCCGGTGGATTGATGAATAAAGATCAGTTTATGCGATTAAAGGAAGCGGGAGTAGTACGGATCCATAATAACCTGGAAACTTCACGTACACATTTTGCTAAAGTATGTGGAAGCCATACGTATGATGACAAAATTGCGACGCTGAAAGCAGCAAAAGAGGCTGGATTATCCTTATGCAGTGGGGGCCTTTTTGGGATTGGAGAGTCTATGGCGGATCGATTGGATCTTGCCTTTACACTGCGCGAGATTGCACCGGACACCGTTCCAATCAATCTGTTAGACCCGGTAGAGGGCACACCGATGGGACATAATAAGGTATTAACGGAAGAAGAAGTTCGACGCATTATTGGTGTTTTTAAGTATATTTTACCAAATCAGATGATACGTCTGGCGGCGGGGAGAGATTACCTGGAGGATACAGGTCTCCGGTGTTTTCAATCTGGTTGCAATGCTGCAATCACGGGAGATTTGCTGACGGTTATGGGAACGTCCGTAGAAGGAGATCTGGATGCAGTGAGAGCCTTGGGGTACCGGTTGTAAGATGAATAAAAAAAGCATTTTCCTATACCTAAAAACAGAGCAAAACCAGCGTTTTGCTCTGTAAGAATTGCAATACCAAAAAAAGAGAAGTCATATATGACTTCTCTTTTGATCTAATGCGGAAGAAGGGACTTGAACCCTCACGTCGTTGCCAACACTAGATCCTTAGTCTAGCCTGTCTGCCAATTCCAGCACTTCCGCATAACGAACAAAAACTATTATAGTGTTTTAATTTGCGTTTGTCAACACTTTTTTTCAAAAAAACAAATAAATATTTTCAAAATCCAAAAATTCAAACTTCCCACGCCTCAATATCTCACACGATCGCATATTGCTTATTATGTCGATGGGCTAATTATATTTTGCAGCCGCTA
>NZ_QULH01000007.1:0-145349 GCF_003481635.1 Clostridium sp. OM05-6BH
CATCTGCCAACAAATCGCACGTCTTCTCCGCCAGTCACTTTCTGTAAACGCTTATTATATGCAAATGCCCATGAGCCAATGTATTGAACATCCTTCCCTAAGTGTATTTTTTTTAAGTATGGATTTGCTTTTGCTGCTTGATGATCAATGACCTCAATTCCATCAGAAATTACCAGTGTTTCTGCTTTTCCTGCATCTACAAATGCTAATTCTTTAACCGGAAGTCCATGAAACTGCGATGGCACAATGATCTTTTTGGTATGTTGCGGTTTCACTATCATCAATTTTATCGCTGTTTTGTTACGAATTAACGCATATTCATAAATTCCATCTGTCTTCCACTCTGTTTCCTGCTTTGCAGGTGTTGCATAGTCTGTCACATATGGTTCAAATCCAAGATCTGCATCACTTGCCTGCACCTTTTCCTGATTCACACTTAAGCCCCCTGCAATAACAGCTAATATCAGAACAATACTTATGATACCTTTTTTTAACCTCATATTCCCTTCCTCCTTTTACATTATTTTTTTATCTTACTATACCAAGCCTTTTGACTGTTCACTTTTGTCGCAACATTCTCGCCTTATCGACATGATTTATAACGGTATTTCATTCCGTACTTTTTCGCAAACTTCTCTGCAGCACTTCCTTTATCTACGGTCAATGTAAGATTTTTGCTACCATAAAAAGCCCATTGATCAATGTTTTTAACGGTTTTTGGCACATACAGACTACGAAGATTCTTGCATTTACCAAAAGCCAGCGGTCCAATCGTACGACATCCTTTTGGTATATTGACCTTTTTAAGATTACTGCAGCGCAAAAATGCTGATTTGCCAATTACTTTACACTTCTTTGAAACGGTCACCTTTTGAAGACTCTTACAATTTAAGAATGCGCCCTCTCCAATGTATCTGCATTGTGTTGGTATATTCACCTTCTTCAAACGAATACAATTAGCAAATATTTGTTCATTTAAATGTGTAATATTGTTAGTCAATGTCACCTTCTGCAGTTTACGGCAATTCTTAAACATTGCACGATTCACTGCTGTGTTCGTCATGGTTTTCCACTTTTGCTTATTCGGCTTATATCCAACACCTTCCACACGTGCTGTCTTAAGCTGGTCACAATTTTTAAATGTTGCAACAGTATATTTCATAGTTTGTGGAACAACAACATTTCGCAAACCTTTTGCTTTCATAAATATAGCCTGACCATATACACAGTTTTTGTTCGTTTTTACAAATGCTGGAAGTTTTGTTATTCCATAACATTCAGCAAAAGCACCTCTTCCCAGAAATTTAATGTTTTGTCCACCAGTGATCTTAGTTAGTTTTCTGCCACGCGGAAAAGCATATTCACCGATATATTCCACGTCCTTGCCGATGCATATCTCTTTTAAATGTGATAATCCCATAAATGCCTTGGCATCAATCACCTCGATACCATCTGAAACAATCAACTTTTCCCATTTTACATCACTGTCCACACAACCAATTTCTTTTACGGGAATACCATTGATTTTTGTTGGGATAACGCCTGTTTTCTCCGTGCCGCTGTTTACATAAATCTTCGCTGCTGTTTTATTACGGATTAAGCAATACGAATAATTACCGATATGAGACATATTTTTCTCATCTACATTTGCTTTTGCCGGCGTAGCATAAGATGCCTTTGCACGGTCTGGTTCATATGCTGAAGTGACTGTCGCCGTAACACTGCTACAGATTAGCGCTAAACTCAATGCCATGATACCAAAACATTTTCTTTTCATTTTTACCACCATTCCTTTCTAAAAATCCCTTTTATAATTTCTCAACTACTTTTACGTGCCATTTCTTAGCAAACTTCTTGATCCATTTTTTGTCTGCTTTTCGAAGCTTTTTGTTGATGATGATCTTCTTTGTCGCACACTTTTCATGATCAAAATCACCATACCCAAACATACATCTCTTCACCGTTTTGTTGAGCGATGTCCATGCAGATATATCTAATATCTTGGTTGGATATTCCAAAGTATATCCAACATACTCCTTATATACTCCTTTTGCATCCGGATCATTTTTATACTCATCCAGATTTTTATAATAATTCGTTTCCACCAGATCGCAGCAATCATGCCATCCCTTTGTGGAAACCTTTGGATACACAACCTTTCCCGTCTTTTTACTGTTCAAGGTCATATAATGCAGTCTTTTATTTGACCTCAGATTTACGGTTCCAACCTTAGTGCATTTGATTGATAATGTGTATAATTTAGGACATTTTGAAAAACTTAATTTCTTTAATGTTTTTCCCTGATACTGTATATGCTGCACTGAGCTGCTCTTAATTGTAGCTGCCTGTTTCGAGCCGAGATTAATTACTCCAATTTCTTTCAGTTTTTTGCATTTATCAACAGTCAATTTTCTGATCCGGTCACCTACAAACAAACGCTTCAGATTTTTGGCTGCCGTGGCATCCAATGTTCTTATTCCGGTGCCGTATAAATGCAGCTCCAACAAAGAGCGAATACCCTGTTTCGTTTTGGTATCTTTTAATTTCACAGTCTTCAACGAAGCCACGCCACAGGCATAAACACGTTTGAGCTTTTTCATCTTGGACAGATCTAACAATTGATATTTTGGCTTGGTCTGCTTATGATTTATTTCTTCCCAAAAATAAGTATTTTGCAATGTTCCCAGCCATAATTCTGTCAACGTGTTTTTCAACGGGCTCACATCAATCTTTTTCAGCGGACAATTGATCACATATAATTTGTGCAATGGTGATGTCGCCAATGGTTGAAAGTTCAAAGAATTCACTCCACAATCTTTTAAACTAAGTACCTTCAACTTACACGTTTTGAGTGGCGAAAGATCCATTGATCTGCAAGCAGCTCGTTCAACGCTCAAACTATAAATCGGGTTATTCTTTAACGGTGAAAAGTTCAAAGACGTAATCGCTTTTCCTGACAAGTACAATGTTTGCAAACCTTTGAACCCAGCTAACGTATTGTTGCCTCCAATATTAGTCTCTTCTAATATCACTTCTGATGCATCCGGGAAATATTGACCATAGGATTTCTTAGTATCCGTAAATTTCCCACATATTTCCACATTTTGCGCATTCGGTGCATACAAAGAGTAATCCAGTTTTCCATTTTGCAAAGCATAAAGGGAAATTTTCCTTGCATTTACAGCGGTTCCTTTTAACGATATTGTCTGATTACCATACCAATAAATTGAAATTCTCTGTGCATTTGGAAAACACTGCGTCAAATTGTCAGCGCGATAATTCCAGTATTTGTACGAGTTATTCTTTGCCTTATATCGCAAATCCAAATAGATCGAATTGATGTCTGTGAAATTTTGCATGCCCTCAAAGTCAACACAATGACCTTCTGTATAGTGCTGCGCAAGCGCCGAATCAAAGTCGATCCCTGTCACCTTGTCTCTTTCCTGATCGGACAAAATTCCATCTTTATTTTTGTCATACTGTGCTACTGCTGTACGTACACAAACATCCGGAAATGTCTTCTCATCAATTTTAACCGATGCCGCATCTGCTGTTCCTCCTGCAAAGCAGGCGATTCCTATCGCTGCTATTGTACTTAAGATTAATTTTTTCCATTGGATCATAATGATCACTCCTTCCTGCTATTATGAAATTTTTTGTTTTCCTTATACCGCAACATAGCAGCATAAGGGATATTGCTTTTTGTCTTTGATACATTTAGTACATCAAATATTAATAACAAAATCAATAGTTTGAACGCAATCTTAAGAATTCTTAAGAATTAAAACATTTTCTACCAATGCGATAATCTCTCCCATTTGTATTTCCTCCTTTTTTTGTTGCCGATATCCTAGCACACTTTTTATAATTGCGACCAAAAAACTTTTGAACGGTCGTTTTTTGCCGGTGAACGGTCAATTATACATTTTATTTGTTGCATATGTTTTATTTTGTATTGTATGTTCTTTGACAGCATATCCTTGTTCGTGGTATTCTATTTTTGTGCTGATAAAGCAACATTTACGATTTAAGAAAGGATTGATAGATTATTATGCAAACGAGAAAAACAATTATTGCGGCTGCTTTAGTTTGGATGGCAGGCTTGCTTGGAATCATTCTTTTTCAAGATGTCTTTGCCGGATCCCTGTTGGGCGCAGTTTTAGGTATACTGATGGTGATCGTCACACTGGCTGCTACCTATTTTATGGTGGACGGTATGCTCATGCTGAAACAACAGAGCGAAGAACAGCAGGATTTACTGCAGCGAGCTTATCAAGATAAATTATTAGAATTAATGAGTCAGGAGATGGAACGTCTGAATGACAAAAAAGGCGAACCTGCCACTATCGACGATGCTTCTTTCGAACAGTACAAAGAATCCATCAACAAAACTACGTTGCAGGCCGCCAAACTTATTGTGAAATATAATAAAAAATCAACAGAAGAGATCCATGATAAGCTGGATCAATTATTGGACGAAACCAAAACTTCTTAATACAAAGATCCAAACGGTCAATGTTACCGCTGACAAAACTGTGGTTGCGACCACAATACTAGAGGCAAGCTCTGCATCGCCATCCATGTTTTTTGCCATGATATAAGACGCCGGTGTGCAGGGCGATGCCAGCATGATAAGAAGTGCGATCAACTTTTGATCGCGAAATCCCATATATATGGCAAGTGGCATAAATACAGCAGCCAGACCGATCAACTTAATAAAGGATGCACCCAAGGTCGGCTTAATCTTTGCAAGTGCCTCTCTGCCACGAAATGTTGCACCGATCGAAATAAGTGCTAACGGCGAGGTCATAACTCCCATATTCGATATTGTCTTTTTAACCATCCCCGGAAATTTAATATTAAAAAATGATGCGATCATCCCAAGCACAATTCCAATGATGATCGGATTTGTCAACACGCCAATACACGCTTTGCGGATGCCCTTTTTGTCTGCGTCACTGCTCGTAAAGGTCAAAATGATGACCGCAAAGATATTGTAAAGAGGGACAGATCCAATGATCATCAATGGTGCCATGCCGGAAGTCCCATATATGTTTTGAATAAAGGCAACACCTAAGATCGCCGCACTGCTGCGGTATGATCCCTGCACAAAAGCACCGACCATTGATTTGTCCGGCATTAGCTTTGCCGCCAAAAACCAGATCACAACGATGGAAATCAGCGTTATAATAAAACAAAACCCTATGTACGGTGCATCAAAATTCTGTCGGATGTTAGTATCAGCCAGATCCAAAAAGATCATACAAGGCAGACAGGCTCTGAACACGAATTTATTGGATATGCTTGCAAAGTGCTCATCGATCAAGCCAATCTTGCATAAAAGATTACCGATCACGATCACTGCAAATACCGGAACTGTCGCATTTAAGCTAAATATAAAACTACTCATCGTATTATCTCCTCTGTTCTTTTTCTAATATAGCAAATCTATTTCCATAGATAATTTCTATAAATCGTATTCACCTATTTTTATTTGCTGCACCAATAACTGTACCACATAATACTTTATAGTGTCAAAAATAGAGAATTGTGCTATACTATAATTTACGCAAGGGACAATGTCGTTTTCTCGCAGGAATTAAATGAAAGAATGGAGAATAGAGATGGCAAAGAAAAGTTTAACCCGCAGAGGGTTAAAAATTATTGTTGTTGGCTGTGGTAAAGTCGGCGAAACGCTCACCGACCAGCTAACCAGAGAAGGGCATGAAGTCACTTTGATTGACAAAGATCCCACTAAAGTCCATGACCTGACAAACATGTATGATGTAATGGGCATTGTTGGAACAGGTGCAAGTTACAGTGTACAGATGGAGGCAGGCATTGAGAGCGCAGACCTGTTGATCGCTGTCACCGAATCTGACGAGCTCAATCTGCTGTGCTGTACTGTTGCAAAACGCGTCGGCGATTGCTCTGCAATTGCCCGTGTAAGAAATCCGGAATACAGTGAAGAAATCCCTTATTTACGTGAGAAACTAGGACTTGCGCTGATCATTAACCCGGAGCAGGCAGCTGCAAATGAGGCAGCGCGATTACTCTACCTGCCTACTGCCTTGGAAGTTCACTCTTTTGCTCATGGTCAGGCCGAGATTGTAAAGTTTAAGCTTGCTGAAAATAATACAATGAATCAAAAATCGATTGCAGACTTGGGTCGTACCGGACTTCTCGACCGTATCGTCATTTGCGGCGTAGAACGCGATGGCGAAATGACAATCCCAGCCGGAGATTTTATCTTTGAAGAGGGAGATATGGTTTCTTTCGTTGCCGCTCAACATGACGCGAAGAATTTTATGCGACGCATTGGACTTCCTACCAATCAGGTGCGTGACACAATGATCGTCGGCGGTGGCAAAGCTGCTTATTATTTGGCAAAATGCTTACTGGATGTCGGTATCGAAGTCAAAATGATCGAGCGAAACCGCGCCCGCTGTGAAGAGTTGGCTGTGATGCTTCCGGATGCAATCATTATTAATGGCGATGGCACAGATACCGAACTTCTTAAGGAAGAAGGCATTGAACATGTAGAATCCTTTGTCTCTCTGACTGGAATTGATGAGGAAAATGTGCTTCTGACGCTTCATGCCAGAAACGTATCGGATGCCAAAGTGGTTACGAAGATTAACCGCTCCAACTTCAAAACCGTGATCAATGAACTGGATCTGGGAAGTGTTGTGTATCCAAGACATATTACTTCTGAAACGATCATTGCCTACGTGCGCGCAAAACGTGCTTCGCTGAACAGCAACGTAGAAACTGTATACAATTTGTTTGATTCTCGTGCGGAAGCAGTGGAATTTTTGGTGAAAGAAGAATGTGAAGTAACCGGCAAACCTTTAATGGAACTGAAACTCAAGAAGGATCTTTTGGTTTCGTGTATTTTCCGCAATGGCGAAATCATCATGCCATCCGGTAATGACTGCATTATGGTCGGCGATGCCGTATTGATCGTAACTACACACACCGGACTGGGCGATCTGCAGGATATTCTGGCATAAACGGCAAGATATACTGTGCCTGCGGCAATGTGCTGAAGCCCCAGAAAGGCTGGCTGGCATAGAAAGGAATGTAGATTTGATATGAATTATTCGGCTGTAAAATATATTTTATCGTATGTATTGATGATTGAAGGTGCATTGCTCCTTTTTCCATTTATTGTTGGTGTCCTATATATGGAACAGAAAAGTGTATGGTATCTGCTGGTCGCAGTTATCTGCATTGTTCTGGGTGTGTTGGGAACACGTCATAAACCCAAAAATGCGATGTTTTATTTTAAGGAAGGCTGTCTGGCAACAGCCGCCAGTTGGATCACACTCAGTATTTTCGGTTCTCTCCCATTAATATTGACTGGTGAATATCCAAGTTACGTGGATGCACTGTTCGAAATCGTGTCCGGTTTTACGACCACAGGAGCGACGGTGTTGAGTGATGTGGAATGTCTGTGCCATGCAACACTTTTTTGGCGCGCATTTACACATTGGATCGGTGGTATGGGTGTACTCGTCTTTTTGCTGATGATCATTCCTATGAGTGGCGGCTCCAATATGAATCTGATGCGTGCGGAGAGCCCGGGGCCTTCCGTTGGCAAGCTGGTGCCGCATCTTAAATCCACGGCACAGATTTTGTATGTGATCTATTTTGGCATGACTGTCGTTCAGGTAATCCTGCTGTTGCTCGGCGGCATGTCTTTATTTGAAGCGATCACGACCTCATTTAGTGTCGCCGGTACTGGTGGATTTGGTATTAAAAATGATAGCATTGCAAGTTATTCTCCATATCTGCAATGGGTGATCACAATATTTATGCTGCTATTTGGTGTGAATTTTAATGCCTATTATCTGTTACTACTTCGCAAATGGAAAAATGCTCTGAAAATGGAGGAAGTTCGTTATTATTTTCTGATCATTGCAGTAGCGATCGGCATTATCTTTTGCAATATTTTACAGATGGTTGGAAATGCAGCAGATGCATTGCGCCAGGCTTCTTTCCAGGTTGCTTCCATTATTACAACAACCGGCTATTCCACCGTTGACTTTAACTTATGGCCGCAATCTTCACGCACGATCATGGTGCTTTTGATGTTTATCGGTGCATGTGCAGGAAGTACCGGCGGCGGTATGAAAGTATCGCGTATCGTGATCTTATTTAAGACAGTTGGTAAGGAATTGCACTCCTATATCCATCCGAAAAGTATTCAGAAGGTTAAATTTGAAAAGAAACCGGTGGAACACGAAGTGCTGCGTGCAACGAATGTATATTTTATCACATATATAATCGTATTTGCCGTTTCAACCTTCCTGATCTCCTTTGAGGAAAAGGACTTGGTGACAACATTTACTTCTGTTGCAACAACACTCAACAATGTTGGCCCCGGATTGGAAAAAGTCGGCCCGATAGAAAATTTTGGAGCATTTACTCCTTTCAGCAAATGTGTCTTTATGTTTGATATGATCGCAGGCAGACTGGAGCTATTCCCACTGTTGATCCTATTTCATCCTGCGTTGTGGAAAGATACTCTATTTCATCGTTCCAAAGACAAAAAATCCAGCCGACGGGTAACCGCTCCCGCTAAGGCGGCTAAGAAAAAAGCAAATAAATAAGCGAATGGCATACAAAAGCAAAACCGGCTTGCACCGTTGCGGTGCAAGCCTTTTTACTGACATCGTTATCTAATAGGATTCCCATTGTCATTACAGTCCACTTCTGCTGTCATAACATAACCTATATCTACAGCATTGCATCTGCCAATGCTTCCAAATTCGGAATATCACTCTCTTTCAGTGTTGACTTGATCGTAACGACCGGATCTACGATCGTAATATTCTTCATCGGCTCTAAAATTGCTTTCATCGTGCGTGCCGCAGTTGGTCCCCAAGAACCATTCTCTACGATTCCAACTTTGCGATTCTGATATGCCTTGCTCTGCAAATGATGCAGGAAGTCCTGCATGCAAGGAAATACGCCGCCATCGTAACTTGCTGCTGCCACGATCATTCTGTCATAACGGAATGCGTCCTCTATTACTTCTGCCATATCTTCTCGCGCAAGATCACTGACAACGACTTTTTCTGCACCCTTGCTGCGGAGGATTTCTGCAAGTTTCTCTGCTGCTTTACCGGTATTGCCATGAATAGACGCATATGCGATCAGGATACCTTTGCTTTCCGGCTCATAACTGCTCCAAGTATTGTAAAGATCCAAATAATATCCGAGATTTTCTGTCAAGATCGGTCCATGTAGCGGGCAGATTGTTGCAATATCAAGTCCGGCCGCTTTCTTTAACAAAGTCTGCACCGGTATTCCATATTTACCAACAATATTAAAGTAATATCTGCGTGCCTCACACGCCCAGTCCTCATTTTCAGTAAGAGACAGTGCACCAAATTTACCAAAACCATCTGCGGAGAACAGAATTTTTTCGCTGCTCTCATAAGTAACCATAACTTCCGGCCAGTGTACCATCGGTGCCATTACAAATGTCAATGTATGTGATCCCAAAGAAAGTGTATCACCTTCTTTAACTGTCAAAGTATGTCCCTCTAACGGCAGGTCAAAAAACTGTGGAAGCATCTGGAACGTTTTCGCATTTCCAACTAAAGTTACCTCCGGGTATAATTCTACCAAACGCGCAATGCTTCCGGCATGATCCGGCTCCAAATGCTGTATGATCAAATAGTCTACGGCACGACCGTCTAACGCTGCAGTCAAGTTCTTCTCCCACTGCTCCATGCCTCGCTTGTCCACTGTATCCATCAATGCAACCTTGTCATCCAAAATGACATAGGAATTATAAGAAACTCCTTTCGGTACTACATACTGACTCTCGAATAGATCGATCGTTGTATCGTCCACTCCAATGTATTTTACAGAATCTGAAAACTTAACACTCATATGTATCCTCCATTCTTGCCACAACGGGCTTATTTTTTTTCTGCCTCTATTATACACATCCTATGTGTAAAATGCTACTAAAAATAATATGGAATTACCATGTATTTCCATTTGACATCGTCATAAATTTGCTAACCGGTGGCACACTATAAATGTAACCGGTTGATCATTATGGGTTACTCTGAAACGTTTTGCGGTGCCCATAAACACCTTACAGAAATGGAGATTATTATGTCAAAAAAACAAACAAATCAGTCACCAAATTATGAGAACTGCTCTGACAGCACACAGAATTGCGGAAGCAACAATTCCTCTAACAAATCTTCTGCAAAGTCAAGCAACAAGAGCTCTAACAAATCTTCTAACAGCTCTTCCAACAAATCTTCCAACAAGGCTTCCGATCGTTCTTCTAATACGTCAAACGATTGTATGTACTAGAGTGGGGATCTGTTCTACACAACATCAATTGTGCAGTGATCGCATTCTCGCAGATCATGTTTTCATTATAGGAAGCGAGAAGTTTTCTATAACGAAAAGCAGCAGTCAGGTTTCATGCAAACAACATGAAGCCTATCTGCTGTTTCTTTTTTGTCTATCGGTGTGCTCTGAATTTACAGATTGGATTGCCTAGAGCATAAAATTTCTGCTCATATTCCGTCATAATATTATCTGCTGCCGGTCCATTTTCATGTAAATGATAGGATACATAATCGGCATGCCAGCCCGCTTCCTGAAGCTGCTCGAGTGAGAAATCAAATAATGGGCGATTGTCTGTCTTAAATTCAACGACACCAGCCCGCTGCAGGATCTGATCGTATCTTGACAAAAATGTAGTCGAGGTCAAACGACGCTTTGCATGACGATCCTTTGGCCATGGATCTGAAAAATTGAGATATATCCTGCCAACCTCGCCCGGCTCAAAATAATCGGTAATTTCTTCCGCATCCATTCTCATAAAAAGCAGATTATCTAATGCAAGCTCCTCTCTTTTGTCAATGGCGCGAATCAATACACTGGAATATTTTTCAATACCTATATAATTAATGTTCGGATTCTGCTGTGCCAACGTCGTAATAAACTGACCCTTTCCCATGCCAATCTCTATGTGTATCGGATGGTCATTATGAAAATACTCACGATTCCAACGTCCCTTGAAATCAGCTCCATCCGTACCATCCGTCTGTATCGTATACGGATCCGCTAAAATTCTTTCGTCAGCTCCTTTTATATTTCGTAATCTCATACTTCCTCCATTTGCTCGATAATTGTAATTCCCTGCGCCATCCTGCGGAGCATCTGTTCTCCAACGTTGGACCGCTTGATCTGCTCCGGACTGTGTGCATCTATTCCAATAATTGCTTTGTTTTGCACTTTGCTCGCAATATCCAAGAAGCGTTTGCTCGGATAATGTCTGCCATCAACAGCACCAAGCATATTTAACTCGATCGGGCGGTCATGTTCTTTTAAATACTGACAAAGTCTTGTCATGTGCCGCTCATAAATCGCTGCATCTCCAACATAATTAATGAGATCCGGGTGAGCCAAATACAGATATCTGCCGGACTCGAGCCCTGCAATAACGGTATCCACATAGTTCTGTAACGTTGTTTCATCCGTTGTCGGCGCACCGGTATAAACTCCGTCGCGTTCCTGCTTCAGAAAATGCTGACCCAATATCATATAGTCGATCGGATATGGTGCAAGTAATTCATCCTGCGCTTCGATCAGATCCGGCATATGTTCCGTTTCAAAGCCGATCAAAATTCGAATATCATTGCGATATTCTGTTCGCAGTCTCTGCATAGAATCCACATATTCTTCAACCTGATCCGCTCTCATACGGATTCCGGACACAAAATCATCTTTATAGACCCATGGGCAATGGTCCGAAAAGCCCAGCACCTGTATCCCTGCTGCAATGGCAGCCTCAACATACTCGCGGTCTTCACCTACTGCATGCTGACAGCGTTTGGTGTGCGTATGATAATTTGCATACATGGTCTCGTTTCCTTCTTTCCGTAAAAAAGCAAAGCCAGCGCTTTGCTTTAGTAATTATTTCCTATTCCGTAAAAAAGCAGCTGACGGGAGTCGAACCCGCCCCCTTAGCTTGGGAAGCTAATGTACTACCGATATACTACAGCTGCATATTTGCAAGTGATCTGCTACTTGTTGGCTCTTAACAGGCCATCCCGGCAGATAACAATGTATGTCTGCATACTTGCTATCTGCTTTTGACCCTTGTTTCTTATATATTAAATCAGATTTTACTCAAAAAGTAAAGATTTCTTTAGCAAATCTCTGCACCCGCCGGCATCGTCTTCTCTGGTGCCATCAGTGCCAGATTACCTTCTGCATCTTCTGCACAAAGTAACATTCCTTCAGAAAGAACTCCGGCTAACTTAGCTGGTTTCAGATTCACCAAAACCATCACTTTCTTGCCGACCATTTCCTCTGCGGAATAATGCTGCTTGATTCCGGATACGATCTGCTTTACTTCGCTGCCGATCTTAACCTGTGAACAAAGAAGCTTTTTGGACTTTTTCACTTCCTCGCAGGCAATGATCTCTCCTACCTGGAACTGCATCTTCATAAAGTCATCAAATGTGATCTCCTCTTTTGGCTCAATATCAATGACTTCCTCTTCGGTCTCGCCACTCTCTGCCTTAGCTTCTGCGATCTGTTTCTGCTTGATCTCCTCTGCTTTGGCAAGCACTTCCTTTGGATCCAGTCGCATAAAGAGGATCTCCGGTTTTTCTACAACGTGTCCACCTGACTGGTACAGCCCGAACTGATTCATCTGATCATAAGCGCGTTTTTGTGCGCCAAGCTGAGCTAATATCTTATCCGTTGTATTCGGCATAAATGCCTCTAACAGGCTGGCGCCGATCGTGATCGCCTCAACCAGATTATATAATACTGTTGATAAACGATCTTTCTTTGCTTCATCTTTGCCTAAAACCCAAGGCTCTGTCTCATCAATATATTTATTGCAGCGTTTGAACAGAGCAAATACTTCTGTAATCGCATCCGCTACGCGAAGTTGGTCCATTTTGGCTGTTACTTTGGCTGGTGTTGCCAGAACAAACTGCTTGAGGTTATCGTCTACTTCCTCAGATACACCCTTGTCTGCCACAACGCCGCTCAAGTATTTATTTGTCATCGAGATCGTACGATTTACCAAATTACCAAGTACGTTCGCAAGATCGGAGTTCATACGCTCTACCATCAGATCCCAACTGATCACACCATCGTTCTCGAATGGCATCTCATGCAATACGAAATAACGCACAGCGTCAACACCGAAAATATCAACAAGATCATCTGCATAGATCACATTACCCTTGGATTTACTCATCTTGCCGTCGCCCTGAAGCAGCCATGGATGACCAAATACCTGCTTCGGAAGTGGAAGATCAAGTGCCATCAGCATGATCGGCCAATAAATCGTATGGAAACGCAATATGTCTTTACCGATCAGATGCAGATCTGCCGGCCAAAACTTCTTATAAAGATCCTCGCCATTTTCCAAAGTGTCATTACCATCTAAGTCAAATCCAAGACCGGTAATATAGTTGCTTAATGCATCAATCCATACATATACAACATGATCCGGATCAAAATCTACCGGAATTCCCCATTTGAAAGAAGTGCGGGATACACAGAGATCCTGCAGTCCCGGAAGCAAGAAGTTGTTCATCATCTCGTTCTTGCGGGACTCTGGCTGAATAAACTCAGGATGCGTATTGATATGCTCGATCAGGCGGTCTGCATATTTGCTGAGCTTGAGGAAGTATGCCTCTTCTTTCGCCGGCTGACATTCTCTGCCGCAGTCCGGGCATTTACCATCAACAAGCTGGGATGATGTAAAGAAAGACTCACATGGTGTGCAATACATTCCTTCGTAAAATCCTTTATAAATATCTCCCTGCTCGTATAATTTCTTGAATATTTTCTGTACCTGTTTCTCATGATAATCATCCGTTGTACGAATAAATTTATCATACGATGTATTCATCAGATCCCAGATTGTCTTGATCTGTCCGGATACGTCATCAACAAACTGCTTTGGCGTTACTCCTGCCTCTTCCGCTTTCAGTTCGATCTTCTGACCATGTTCATCCGTACCGGTCTGGAAACGAACATCATATCCTTCTAATCTTTTATAACGCACAATACTGTCTGCGAGCACTGCCTCATACGTATTACCGATATGTGGTTTGCCGGACGTATATGCGATCGCGGTCGTCAAATAAAATGTCTTCTTGTCTGCCATTTCGTTCCCTCTTTCTGCAAAAAACGTCTTTAAGGCTCGGTGTCCCAAACCTTAAAGACGATTTACTCGTTTTATTGCTTCTTTGTGTTCCTAGCCTTTTACTAGTTTAGTTTATCCCATATGGTCTGTCAAGATACCTCATTGACAAATTCCTATGCTCAAAATTAACGATGCATCGAGAAGGTGTCCATCGGATAATGTTCGAGATTCTCGTGTACTCCACGCTCATCTGCCTCACCCAATAATGCATTACGGTCTTTCATCGCTGCCTTCTCGGTACGGTGCTGGCTAGGGCCGCCAACACAACCGCCTTCACAGACCATACCTTCAATAAAGTCTTCCGGCAAACGGCCAAGTTTTAACAATGTCAATGCTGTCTTACATTCAGCTGCACCATTACAGGTACGAACTTTGATATCGGCATCTCCCTGTGTCTCTTCCAAACATTTGATCACTGCCGCAGTAACACCGCCTGCATTAGCAAATTTCTTACCATAAATACTTGCTTCCTGTGAATCATTCTCCGCCGGCTCAAACTTCACATTCCTAGCTTTCATAATAGAACTGAGTTCGCCGTATGTTAATACATAATCTGCATTGCCCTCAATGCTCTTATCCTGACATTCTGATTTCTTAGCAACACATGGTCCGATAAATACAGTTACCGCTTCCGGCTCTTTCGCCTTGATCATTCTGGACACTGCACACATTGGTGATACTGTCGTAGATACACAATCCCATACCTCTGGGAAATGTTTCTTGACCATATTTACAAATGCCGGACAGCAGGAGGTTGTCTTCTTCTTGCCATCTTTGGCTGCTTCTGCCCATTCTTCTGCCTCTGCAGCCGCTGTCATGTCTCCACCAAGACCAACTTCGATCATATCCTTAAATCCAATCTTCTTTAAGGCTTCTCGGATACTGGTCATGGAAATATCTTTACCAAACTGTCCCTCTGTTGCCGGAGCTACCATAGCATATACCGGCTTACCAGCCAACATATCATTAATAATGTCTACAACAAAAGTCTTGGATCCAATTGCACCGAATGGACAGCTGTGAATACAATGTCCACACTGAATACATTTCTCCTCATCAATCACACAAATGCCATTCTCATCGAAAGACATTGCATCTACCGGACACGCTCTCTTACATGGACGCATCAGATCAGCAATGGCGTTATATGGACATGCCTTAGAACAAAGTCCACATTCTTTACACTGACTAGGATCGATGTAAGCACGGTCTTTTCCCATAGAGATCGCACCAAAGCGGCACGCCTGCTGACAGGATCTCTTCATACACTTACGACAGTTATCTGTTACTACATAACGTGCAATGGAACACTCCTCACAAGCAGAAGAAATAACCTGAATCATGCTGTCACTCTGCTTATCACTCGGGCATTTACCCTCTGCCAAACGCACACGCTGGCGGATAATTTCCCTCTCTTTATAAATACAGCAACGAAATCTTGCTTTTGGTCCCGGAATCATCTGGAATGGAAGAAGCTCCTTCCCCTCCTCAAGTTTCTTGTCATACGCTAACTTGGCTACCTCTTGTAAAACCTTGTGCTTAATGTTTAACACTGTTACGTCATCTGAAAGCATATTGTACTCCTTTCCATTTGGTTCATCTTAATAATTTTTCTCAATACAGTTTTTCGACATTATAACATATCCCTTGTGGAAAATCTACACAATACGTTTGCATTTTCATACCAAAACACGGCGATTATGACAATTTGTCTTCTGAAAAGATCACCCTGTCGCGAAAATAGTCTATTGTTGTTCGGGTTGAAATTCTGTCATATGCGTGCGGTATTTCTTGGGTGCCATATTTGTCTGCAATGAATCATTGCGACGCTCATGAATACAAATGCTGTCAAAAAATGTCTTCCACAATATGACATATTCTTCTTTTTGCTCCAAAAGCACATCTAACTGTGCGCATTCCTGTACTGTCAACGCTCGAATATACCAAGGCTGCTCGGGAACATGGATCATCACCTCACAGTGTCCCTTGTCATAGATCATAAAACGCTCCGGATTGAGACGATCTGCAAAATGCGAGGCGATCATCGTCAATATACGGTGATCCGGCTCGATCACCGCCAAAAGTACCGATGGCTCTACAGAGACTTCCTGGAAACGCAATATTTCCCGAAACCATGCCGCTTCATTGCGGACACGCCTCTGCAGCGCGAAGATTGCTTTGACACACGGTATCTGCATCGCATCCGTTACCCTTCTGCCAATGGTAAAACCATATGTAACAAACTGATACACCAGATTGGCCTTCTCCGGATCATTCGACGCCAGCGCATACATAACATACTCATATGCATTTCTGCTAATGCCGCTTTGCACCTTATCTAAGACAATGCGAGCATGCTCCGGATCCGTTACTACCGTAATATATTCCGCAAATAGGACAAAGGACTCTGTCTCGCCTTCCCTTATCGGTGCGATCCGAATATACTTATGCCCATATCCGGAAATGCCCGCCTCGTATACCGCTGTCAATATCCCGTCCTGTGTATCTTCACACTGATAGATCCGAAGCGGTCTGTTCTCCTCTTCCTGCCTCATACCAATCCTCCGTTTGGAAAATCATCAAACAACGACAACTGCCGATACGTTACCCTCTCACCAAATCCCCGCATCACATCTGTATTATCTGCCAAAAGACTGCGTGTGATATAGTCCTCCTCCACTTTGAGAAAATCCTGAAACATACGCCCATGGCACGTAATAAAATAAATAGCCCGTTTAAGAACGACTCCCATCGCCTTGAGCGAATCAAAATCCACTCTGCCGGTACGCCTTGCGCGGATAATACGGCCTGCTGACTTCACGCCGATCCCCGGCACGCGAAGCAGCGTATCATAATCTGCACTTTCTATCTCTACCGGAAATAACTCCAAATGTCCCAACGCCCAATCACATTTAGGATCCAAATACGTATTAAAATTAGGGTGGCTGGGTGATAATAGCTCATTCGCCTCAAATCCATAATAGCGCAGCAAAAAATCTGCTTGATATAAGCGGTGTTCCCGCCGCAGCGGTGGCTGACTATCCAGTGCCGGAAGAGTACTATCCTTATTGACATTGATAAACGCAGAATAAAACACCCGCTTCAGGTCAAAACGCCGGTATAACGCTTCTGATACCGCCATGATCTCATAGTCTGTCTCCCCGGAGGCACCAATGATCATCTGTGTACTCTGTCCGGCCGGGACAAATCCCCTCTTCGTATCGCAGGAATTCCACAACTGCAATCCAGATGTGGTTTTCCCCTGCCGCATAAGGTCTGTCCCTGTGATCACGCTGTCCCCGCTTCCGGAATGAGAAATCTTATATCCACCATTGTCTGCATTTGTACCGGGAACGCCCTTAACTCCCCGTGAGACTGTATGTGCACCGGAAGCACTCGCAACTCCCCGTGAGATTGCATGTGTACCAAAAGTATCCTTAGCTCCCCGCATGACGAGACGTTTCTGCTTCCGCTCCTGCGTAAAATGATATGCGCCGTAATTGCCCCCTTTCATGCCGAGATACTCGCGACTTTCTGCCATTCCATTTTGAATCTGGCGCATCGGTGTCAAGATCGTCTTTCGCGTCTTATTGGGCGCAAGACGTTTTAATCCTTCTTCCGTCGGCAGCTCCAAATTAATACTCATACGATCCGCATACCAACCTGCCATCTCAATAAGCGCAGGATCCGCCCCCGGAATTGCCTTACAATGAATATATCCGTTAAACCGATGTATGATCCGAAGGTCACGTAATGCCTTGCATATCTGTTCCATCGTTTCATTGGGTGAATGCAGTATCCCGGAGCTCAAAAAAAGCCCTTCGATATAATTACGTCGATAAAACTCCATTGTCAAAGTACATATTTCTTCTGGGGTAAAGCTCGCTCTTGGCACATCATTTGAGCATCGGTTCACACAATATTTACAGTCGAATACGCACTCATTGGTATACAATATTTTAAGCAGAGAGATACATCTGCCATCTCCGGAAAATGTATGGCAAATACCTGCCGCCTCTGTATTTCCAATGCTCCCGGCTTCTGCCTTTCTGGCAACACCACTGGAAGTACATGCAACATCATACTTCGCTGCATCTGATAATATCGCAAGCTTCTGCTGTAATGTTGCATTCTCCTGTAATATCATAGCAAACCACAATCCTTTCCCATCACGCAATCGCAACCATAATCGAACATTTGTTCGTATTATATCACCCGGTCCTTATCCTGTCAACAAACATTGACCTGCCAATTGTTTCCTGTTATAATGGGCTTGTCATTTTTTTACCACATTTGTCGAATACACTGGTACAACGACGATGGCAGTAAAAACATATGAACGAAGTAGTCCATGGCATTATTTACTATGCCGGGACTTATTTATAGAAAGGAATAAATATTAAGGATGAGAAAAAAATTATTATGTGCCTTACTGGCAGTATCTATGGTAGTGTCATCTGGAACAATGCTACCGAACACACAGGCAGTCACCGCAAGTGCAGCATCCACTTCGGTCAGTCCTTTTACCGGCAAAACCTATACACACTCTGATGTATTCCATGGAAAAAACGTCTATCATGGCATCGATGTATCCTATCATAATGGAGCAATTGATTGGGCGAAAGCCGCTGCAGATGGTGTGGAATACGCCTTTATCCGTGTTGGCTACCGCGGCTGGGGATCCGGCACAGTTGTAGAAGATCCTCGTTTTGAAACATATATCAAAGATGCACTGGATGCCGGAGTCCATGTCGGATTATATTTCTTCACCGAAGCCCGCACGACCAAAGAAGCTATCGAAGAAGCTAACTTCTGCCTGAAAATGGCAGCAAACTATGACATAGAGCTTCCAATCGCTTTTGATTATGAATACCAATACTCCGACGGATCGCTTGTCAGTCCAAAGGCAGGGATCAGTAAAGCACAGGCAACGGCAAACTGTGAAGCTTTCTGCGACACGATCTCGGCAGGCGGATACACACCGATGATCTATGCCAATTCGAGTGACTTAAAGACACTGATCAACGGCGCCAGTCTTCAGCAAAAATACATGATCTGGCTCGCCAACTATACGACAAAAACATCTTATACCGGCGAATACGATATTTGGCAATACAGCAGTACCGGCAAGATCAATGGATTTACGACAAATGTAGACTGTAATTTCTGGTATTCGGATACCGATATTGCAAAGATAAATTTCAACAGCGGTGAGCTCAAAGATGCAGCCATCGCAAAAATCCCGACGCAGATCTATACCGGCAAAGAGATCAAGCCTGCGCTAACCGTTACACTAAACCGCCGCGGATTAAAAGCCGGACGCGATTATACCGTCACGTACAGCAACAATAAAAAACCGGGCAAGGCAACCGTCACGATCACAGGCAAAGGCAACTTCACCGGAACACGCACAACATCTTTTACGATCAAACCAAAAGCAGTTTCCGGTATAACTGCTAAATCCGGCTCCAAAAAGATCACGCTGACTTGGAAGGGTGCGACCGGTGGCGATGGATATGAAATATATCGTTCCAGCGAATACAACGGTACTTATAAGAAAGTGAAAACGATCACAAAAGCGACAACCAAAAAATGGATCAACAAAAAGTTAGCAAAAAACCGCGAATATTTCTATAAAATACGCGCCTATCGCAAAGTTAACGGCAAAGAGTACTTTGGTGCATACTTGAAAGTTTCCGCAGGAACAACCCCGGGCGGCAAAGGTTTTCAGACTAAAACCGCTATGAAGCTCCTCAAGAAACCGTCGGCAAAATCTGCCAAACGTGCGACGATCCCGGCAGGTGCAACTGTTCACTACATTGGTAAAACGGTATTGAAGAATAAAGCAAAATTTTACCATGTACAGTTCCATAAAGGCAGCAAGACCTTTGACGGATACCTGACCTCGATCAAAGGGTTAAAGTTACGCAAGACTTTGATCACCGCCAAGAGATCTCCGCTCAAACAGAGCGCTTCTGCCTCTGCGAAGACCTTGGCAACACTGCCAAAGAATATGCCGGTGATCGTATTGAAAACCAAGAAGTCCGGCAAGCATACATGGTATATGACAGTCTATCTCAAAGGCAAAAAATCACATACCGGATATGTAAATGCAACACAATTTTAATTCTAGGATTAAGGCTAAAACAAAAATGCTGCGGATTATACTTCCGCAGCATTTTCTTTTATTTTATCACTGATGATCTGACGAACTTTCTCGCCGATCTTTTTCTTTTCGGCACGTTCCATACTATCCATGTAGATCGGTTCACAATATTCGATTATAACATGTGTGCGGTGGATCCAAGGCATATGCTGCTCCAACACAGCGTCCATATTATTCATGGCAACCGGCACGATCGGCGATTTGGACTTCTCAGCAAGCTTAAAGCTCGCCTCATGAAATGGAAGCAGCTCATCACTGCTATTACGCGTTCCCTCTGGAGCAATAAAAATGTTGGTTCCCTCTTTCATTAACTCGATACCGGTTAAGATCACTTTCATTCCCTGACGAATATCATCGCGATCCAAGAACAGACAATTTAAGTATTTCATCCACCAGGAGATCATTGGCACCTTTTCAATCTCTTTTTTTGATACAAATGCAGACGGAATTGGCGCAGTCGCATATCCTACCACAATATCAAAGAAGCTGCGGTGATTAAACACATACAACGCCGCCTTGTCATGGATCTGGTTCTCTTTACCTTTGACTGTCACCTTAACACCGGACAAGAACAAAATACATCGAAATCCTCCTGCTACAAATCTTTGTGACATTCGCACCTTTTTCTTTGGATCCATCTTACCCAAGATAAATCCGATCAGATACATCGGCAAGCTGACGATCGTATACAAAAGTAAAAACAATACTACGATAATAGTACGCATAACATCCTCCTATCCTAATTACTCATTCATTTCATCTCCAGATGGCACTTTGGTCTCCTCTGGAGCCTTCGTTGGTTCTTTTGTTGGCGCCTTCGTTGGCACCGGTGCTTTCGTTGCAGCCGGTGTTTTGACCGGTGCTTTCGTAACTGTTGGTTTCTTAGTCTTCTTTGGCTTCGGCGCATGTGTCCGCTTTGGAGCTTTCGTTTTCTTAGGCTTAGCCGACTTAGTCGGTGCAGACGACTTGGACGGTTTCGATGTTTTCTTCGGTTTATACGAAGGATTTGGTGTCGGTGCAGAAGTCATCTGTGGCTCCTTTGGTGCTCCAGTATCCGTATCCTTAACCTGATCTTCCGGTTTCACCTTCTTATCTACAGTTGTCGTCTGATAATACTCCTCCAACGTTAATTTCTTCTTATACAAGCGCTTTGCCAAATTCTTGCCAACATAACGAATATGCCATGGCTCATAAGAATACCCTGTAATATCTTCTTTCTCCTTTGGGTATCGGATCGTAAATCCATATTTATAGCAGTTACTTGCCAGCCATTTCCCCTCGATCGTCTTTCCAAAGGACTGCTCCAACGCACAGCCGATCGAGTCTGCAGAGACATCTATCGTAAGACCGGTCTGATGTTCACTACTGCCCGGAAAAGCGGATACCTGATTCGCTTTCTTCTTCCCTTTTGTACTGACATTTCGATTGTAAATTTCTTTTTGGCGGCTGTAAGAACGATATGCCGATACTCCTTTTAATGAAATATTCTGCTCTTTTGCCCCCGCAAAAAGCTTCTCAAGCGCTGCCGCTGCATCTTTTCTCATATAGCTTTTCTCATACGTCCCATAAAAGCTAAACGGCACATCCGGCACTACCAGATCTTCCGGAATATATTCCTCCGGCAATAAATACTCTCGATTAACAAGCACAGTAATGCTCTCTGGATCCGTATCCACCTGAATCAGTGGTGCTTTCGTTGCTCCCGGTTCACTCGAACTTTTCACGTCTTTGTCCTCCGGATGATCATTATCCTTATAATAATATTCATATCCGGATGTCTTGGTGCCTTTATGATCGGATGTGTCTTTGCCTGCAAATAATTTTTTTCCACACAAAACACCGGCAATTGTCAAAAAGACAACTGCCCCTGTTACTATCATTCTTTTTTTCCTCATCGTATCCCCACATTCTAATCTGTATTCTTCTGAACTTCCCACACACTTCGTATAGAAAGCTTCTACCATAAAATCATAGCATAGTCGTGTAAAATTTCTATGACAAATATATTACATTTGCTTAAACAATCAGCATCGTCTATACTGATAGAAACGGTTGCATTCTTTGCATGCAGCAGAAACAGTATACAGTATCAGGCTTGTTCATGCAAGCATCATTACAAACAAGGAGGTTTGATATGGATAAAATAACGGTAAAAGCACCCGCTAAAATAAATTTGACTCTGGATGTCCTCGGGCGTCGTGAAAACGGCTATCACGACCTGCGCATGATCATGCAGACGATCGACCTGTGTGACGAAGTCACGATCGAACAGATAACTGCTGAAGAAATTACCCTTTCCATGAATAAGGAGCTCCCTGATGGCTGCCCTATGCAGAAAAATCTTGTGTACCGCGCAGCAATTCTTATGAAGGAACGCTATGCTCTGCCGGATGGCATGAATATCATTTTGACCAAAAATATCCCTGCGGCAGCAGGCTTGGCAGGCGGCAGCAGTGATTGCGCAGCCACTCTCTTGGGAATTAACGAACTATATAATCTGGGCTTGTCCCTCGATGAACTATGCGACATTGGTGTTACACTTGGTGCAGATGTGCCTTTCTGCATCCGCAAAGGAACAATGTTGTCGGAGGGCATTGGCGAAATACTGACTCCGCTGACTCCACTTCCATCAATGTGGACATTACTGATCAAACCAAATATTTCCGTTAGCACCGCTTATGTTTATGGCAATCTTGATCTGCAAAAACAACTGGATCACCCGGATACGGATGCGGTTTTAGATGCGATCGCACACTGCGATGGAGCCAAAGTCGCACACTTGCTCAGTAATGTATTGGAGACGGTGACGATTCCGAAATATCCTGTCTTAGCAGAGCTGAAACAATTTCTGTTGGAAAACGGCGCTGTTGGTGCGTTGATGAGCGGCAGCGGCCCGACTACTTATGGATTATTCCAAGACGAAATTGCGGCACGCATGGCTCTGTCTGCTGCGACACAAAAGTACACCAATTATGATGTCATTTTGTGCCAGACGAAAAATGTACCGGCGCTATAAAGTTCTATTCTAATATGCCGATATATAATATGAGAGAAGAAATGCTTGTGTTATACGAAAACAGTCCGTGTGCCACGGATGGCAGCGGTTGATAAGCAAAGAAAAAGGAGGTTCAATTATGGATTTAACAGCAACAAGTGGTGTTCCAGGTACATATACTGCTGAAGCAGCAATGGTGAACAGCCAGGCAGCAGCCAAGCCGGATACCACAAATTCTTCATCTGCAGCGAAGAAAGAGGATTCTTCTGTAGTATATGAGAAGTCAACAACCACAAAGAAAGATTCTGCCAATCAGATCTACAACCGCGATAATATTATCGCAAAGTTAAAGAAAGATCAGGAGTCTCGTATGACTTCTATGCAGAATCTTGTACAGAAGCTTTTGAATAAACAGGGCAGTGTATTTGATCTTGCCAATGGAACAAATTTGGCAGCTACATTCCGCGAGGCTGCTGCAAATGCAGATCCTGATACGATCAAAGCCGCACAAGAAGCAATCTCTGACGATGGTTACTGGGGCATAAAACAAACTTCTGACCGCATGGTAAGTATGGCAATTGCTTTAACCGGTGGCGATACTGATAAAGCAGACGAAATGATCTCTGCTATTGAAAAGGGATTTAAGCAGGCGACGAAATCCTGGGGAGAAGATCTTCCTGATATTTGTCAGAAAACATTAGAAGAGACAAAGAAGAAGATGAATGATTGGAAAAACGGCGTAACGACTGCCGCTGATTACTCTGATTATTTATCATGATCTATACGATTATGACGTGTTCCCATTAACAATTCGTGGGACAATTATTCATAATGATGTTGTCAATACAATATAATTGACAACGATTCCTTTCTTTTGTAAAGGGCGGGGCACTTTGGATATATGTCAAGGTGCCCCGCTTTTTTTTGATAGGAAATTGCTGTTATGTAGCGTGACATCGCCAAGAATTGCTTTAGCAATTCTTGGCGAAGCAAAGCGCTGGCCTTGCTTTTTTACCCAAGCCGGATCACTTCCTCATCGCCAAGAAGATAGACCATTGTACCCGGTCTGGCAAGCGTATAGCTGTCCGTCCGCAAGATCTTGCCATTTGACATCTTGATCGGCTGACTTGTATAGGCGATCACACGATACTGTCCGATCAGGGAATCATATCGTACACCGCAATGTCGACGACTAATACCAGAATGTGTGACCACAATGTCACATAGTTCCAAACTATTGCCAAGAATAACCTCGGCATCCGGCTGCATAACGAAATCCTGTCCGGATAACTGTCCCCGCACTCCTTGAATGTGTCCACTGCCATCATACTGCATCGGAAAACATTCTAATTCGGGAGCAAGCTCTTTTTCTGCTGCTTTCTCCGGTCTTTCCGCTTCTCTGACCGCCTGTGGCATCGGAGCCATTGGAAATACCTCCCAATTCTGAACTTCTTTCGGCTCATATTCTCCGTGATGCACTTCCTCGATCTCGACAAGCTCCCGTTCCGGCCGACACACTGTAAAATAAGCGAAGCTCAACAGTATCAGCAAGCCCCCCAACAATATCTGTATAAAATATCCGCTGTCCGCAAATCCCCACAACACCGCACGAATGGAGTATTCTCCCACACCCGGGATTGCAAGAACGCCCTCGGACACCATTTCATAAGACTGCACCGCCGACTGCATCTGCTCCCACAAAAGTTCCGGGATCACAGTCAGCCACGCCACACCAATCCCGATCGTCACTGCACCATCCAAAAAGATCAGTGTCCGCGGGGTTTTTCGTCGCAAAAGCATATACGAGCAAACTACCAGCCCCATCAACGCCGGTGCAAACAGCATCGCTCCCATAATTTGCAGCACCATCTGAATATCACTGGTGCGCAGAGAGTATCCCTCTCGTACCTGAATCCCCTCAAACGCCAGATCCGCCCCGCTGCTCAAACACCATCCCGCCAGATGCAGTCCATCAATGCTGTCCTGTCTGCCATGTAATGCTTCATCTGCTTTTTGTTGATATTCCTTGGCTTTGGCTTCCCGCATAGACGTACCACGTTCGTAGTTGTCCGTAACCTCATATGCCCCGGCTTCCCTGGCTTTACCGGCAGCGATCTGCTCTGCCTCGCGGTTGATCTCCATCGCAACCGACACAAAGCGGTCTCCGGTAATTTGCAGCCACGGCATAAGAAGTACGGCACTCTGCGTCAAAAGCAGGAGTGCCGCCAAAAATATTTGCCATTTAAAACCCTTTTTTTCCATACTAACCCTACATGCCTTTCTCAACCCGCAAACTTTGGCCCCTTGGGCCAAATTTGCCGTATGAAAAAACTTTCATATAAGGTTTTTTCATACTATTTTACTTCCAAATATATTTCATATCGATTTGATACCAGATAAATCCGCTCTCCCGGCACCACTTCAGCCACACGTCCTCTTCCGATAAGTCCACGCACAGTAAATGTACCATTAGCTGACATATCCTTCACCAAAAAGATATTTTTGCGCTTATCATAATGGATCATACAATGCAGACGGCTGACATTGTCACCATCTACAACAATTTCGCAATCCTCTCCCGAACGTCCAACACGAATATCTCGATTCGGTTCGATCTTCCATTGACGCATTTCATCACCAACTTTGAGGCGTAAATACGGATCCATCTTTGGCGTTCCTTCTGCGGCATCCAATGCTTCCACAAACGCCGGCATGGTCTGAATGCGCTCCCAATACATAACCGCTAATGCCTGTTTTAACATATTACTGATACGCTCCGGGATATCCTTATTCTCCACGTTTGCCGCTGATAGCAATGTCCCCTTGCTGCGTTCGATCGCCGAAATTGGTTTTACGCCCGTGATCATATAATAATACACTGCTGCCAATGCATACACATCTGTCCAAGTTCCCTGTCCGTCCGGTCCGGCATACTGCTCCGACGGTGCAAATCCCTCTTTCATCACTGCCTCTGCACCGTTAACCTCGCTAAGCACATACTGCTTTGTCGCTTCAAAGTCGAGCATTTTGACCGTGCCGTCCTGCAGGATCCATATCGAATCCGGCCCAATTCCACGATGCAAAAGACCCAGTTTGTGCAGATCCTCTATTGTCCCCGCAACGGACCGAAGTATCTGCCCCGCCTGTTGACATGGTATTGGCTCCCCGGTACGAGTAATATATTCTTCTATCGTCTCTCCGGAAATATATTCCATCAATAAATATGCCGTATCATTTTTGCGCAGAAAATCCCCCGTCTCTGCTAAAATCGTTTCCTCACTGAGTGCACGAATGATCTTTGCCTCATTTTCCAACACATCCATTCCTGCCTGAAAAGATTCTGCATTTGCCCCTTCCTGCACCTTGACATGGATGCCATCACCGGAACGCACCACCCATGCAGTCGGGAAATACTCCCTCAACGCATAAATCTTCTCAGTACGCAGATCCTGCGCCAGATACGTGATCATGACATCATCCTGTGTGATCACACGGCCCACTGCGTAATGCTGTCCCAATACATAATCATCCGGCAGCGCACACTGCGGACGATCTTCCTTTACATAGCCACATTTTTCGCATCTTCCCCCCAAATATGTCCCCTTTTGAAAACAATTTGGACATAACTTTTGTGTTGTCACTGTTCTTCCTCCTTCTCCAGTTCAGCACGTTTACGCTGTAAACTGCGCCGCATGTGATACCTGTTTACAGATAACGCAATCCCCATTTCCGCTAACGTAAACAACACCGCCGATCCACCATAACTGATAAATGGAAGCGATGCACCCGTATTCGGGATGATGGTCAATACAACGCCAACATTGATAAGTACCTGTAATGAAATGTGAAACGCAATTCCCATGACTAACACTTTACCAAATAAATTCTCGCTATTTACAGCAATTCGAATCAAATGGTAGATCAAAAATAAAAACATAGCCAGTAAAACTACCGCTCCCACCAATCCCAATTCCTCACAAACGATAGAAAAGATCATATCGTTCTGTGCCTCGGGAATTTTGTCTAATTTTTGCACACTGTTGCCTAACCCCTTGCCAAATAAACCGCCGGAGGCAACAGCATATTTGCCCTGTAATGGCTGAAATCCTTGATCTCCTGCATAACGCTCCGGATCTATCCACGCATAAAAACGCCCCAAACGGAAAGATGACGAAGAAGCATTTAGCTGTTTTTGCGTCGGCAGATTCTTAGCAAGAAGATTTCTTCCTACAAAAATGCCGATCAGACCAATCCCGGCAATGATACCATGCAGTTTCTCCTGATTGGTAAACACAAACGAAAGCATAAAACCAATCCCTAAAATGATCAACGCTGATGACAGGTTATTACTAAGCAACATGACCATGACCGCTGGTATGATCGTAAAGAATATCCACAAATACACTGCCATATTTTTGAACCGCTGTACCTGATTGGCATGTTTCGCAACAAATGCTGCGATCATGATGACCATCGCAATCTTAACCAATTCGGCAACCTGCAATTGAACCGGTCCCAAGCGGATCCAGCGCGCTGCACCATGAGAGCGTACAGCAAGCCCCGTTCTCAGCAAAAAGAGAGATCCCACTGAAACCAAAAAGATGATCGGTGCAAGCTTTTGCAGATAGTTGTAATTAAAATACTGTAATAATAACATCACAACAATGCCTGCCAGCACAAATATCCCCTGCTTTTTTAATAAATACAAGGAATCATAATTGTACTTTGCCAGTGTACTGCAACTGTATGCCGATGCACTATATATCATGATCAAACCAAACACATTTAATAGTATAACGCAGGCGATCACGCGCAGATCAATTCGATCCATTTGGCGAATATAAGCATCCAAAGATCGTTTTACTGATTTCTTCATCCACTAACTCATTCCTTCTAAATATTTATCACACACGGCTCCCCTGTCTCATTGACGGAGGACTATCATGCAAATGGACTTTTACTATTGTATTCTAGTCAATCACTTTGATCGCAGTAATCTTCGGCTGCTGATCTGCAGGCACCGTACCATTGTTGTCGATTGGCTGCACAGACTGACAGATTTTATCGACGATGTCCATTCCGGCAGTCACTTTACCAAATGCTGCGTAATCTCCATCCAAAAAGTCGGAATCCGCCTGTACAATAAAAAACTGACTGCTGGCGCTGTCCGGATCATTCTGCGTACGCGCCATAGAAATCACACCACGTTTATGAGACATCGTATTCTCTACGCCATTTGACTTAAACTCACCCTTGATCGTCTCCTCGGATCCACCGGTGCCATCTCCATTCGGATCTCCCCCCTGGATCATAAATCCGGACATGATCCTGTGAAAAGTCAAGCCATTATAGAACCCTTTCTTCACCAAATTAACAAAATTGGTTACCGTGATCGGTGCAACGTCTGCATCCAACTCTAACTCCAGCTTGCCATACTCTGCAATCACAATCTCTGCATGATGTTTTCCCGTCAAATATTGACTGTTAGAGGTGTCTGCATCTTTCTTCTCCGCAAAAGATTCTTTCTTCGTCGTCTTTGCAGTGCTCTTATCTGCATTTTCTCTTGTGTCACCACATCCGGTCAGACATAATGACAACAGCGCTGCCATCAATATTATGCTAATTAATCGTTTCATACTTCCTCCATATTTCTCCTTACATTCCTATTGTCTCAGGGTAAACTTCCCCCTACCCCATATAGCAATACCTGTACTATTGTACCACTACTTAGCTGTCCCCGCAACTGCCTGGCTTTTCAAGACTTATTTTCCTGAAATCTTAATTGCGCATATTCTCTGTGCCAAACCGGGACTTCGAGTTAAAAAGTACTTTCGCAGCACCGACCTGTATGGTATAATATTCTTTACAAATGTAGGATATGTATTACAGATTCTATCAAATGAACGGTATGATAAGACAGATATATTGGGGAATATACTTACTTTACCGGAGGAGGAATTTTATAATGATGAAACTAAAAATACCGCACAAAAAGAAGGCCATGAATGAGAACACCATCGCGAAACCAAAGCGTTCTTTACGATCAAAACACAAACGGGAAAAATCCAAAAAAACAACTGCTATTAAAAAGGAACGTCCAAAGAAGAAACGCAAAGACCGCACAGCAAAAGAGCGCACAAAAAGACATATCCTGCGTAATCTTTGGCAAAAACTTCCGTTACCTAAAAAGCGCTTATTTTTCAAAAAAGACAAAGCAGTTTCGGCCAAAGCCGGAAGCGCGAATACTGCCAAGCGTTTTCGTCTTCTGACATTTTCGCGCAAAATGCTGCTTCTTTGTCTGGCACCTATGATGTTGATCTGCATCCTTATCACTGTATTCAGCCGTCAGTCATTGACCAAGTCGGTTGAGAACGAGATCGAGGGTGCTTTGAAGATCGTTGCTATTTCGCTGGATGAAACTTACAGTAACCTCTATCAGGGCGATTATGAACAGGATAAATCCGGCAAGATCAAAAAGGGTGATGTTAGTATCTCAGGTAATACTGATCTGATCGATGCTTTGAAAAAACGCACTAACTATGATATTACGCTTTACTTTAACGGTATGCGTCTGGTTACTACGCTTCGCAGCGATACCGGGGCACCGGCTAACGGTACCCCGGCAGATTCTGCAGTCTACGAGAAGATCATGAAAGGCAAGACTGTATTCCTGTCAAATGTAAAGCTTTATGGCAAAGAATATTATGTATTGTATCAGCCTCTCGTAAATGCTGATGGCACAGTTGCCGGAGGTATAGGTGTCGCTAAAGATGCAACAGACGTACAGAAAACAATTGCTGCACAGACGAGACGAATCACATTGATTTCCATCGTTCTGTTGGTGCTCGCAGCAGTTGTGATCATCTTCCTGACGACACGAATGGTTACGGTTATGAAGTCCACCAAACATTTCCTTGCCAAATTGGCACAGGGTGAATTTGGCGTCGTTCCAAAGCAAAAACATGTGAAACGAAACGATGAGCTTGGTGATATTTACCGCAGTTCCGTACAATTACAGCAAGAGTTGCGCAAGATTGTTGATAATATCAAACAATCTTCAGAAAGTCTGATCAACTCAGCAAATCAGTTGACCGGTATGGCACAGTCCACACGAACCACTGTGGATTCCGTATGTGATTCTATGCGCGGCATCACTGATGCGTCTGTCACTCAAAATGAGGAAACCACCGTGGCTATCGGTAACGTACAGGGCATGGCGAATGAGATTGCCTATATTTCACACATTATGGATTCTCTGACGCAGCACGCCAACCAAATGTCAGAAGCAGAACAGGCCTCTGAAGCAATCATTCACCAGTTAAATGCTTCTAATGAAGAAACCATAGATACGATCACCAATGTTGCAGAACAGATCAATGCTTTGCACTCTTCGGTAGAATCGATCCAAACGGCGATCAATATGATTCAAAGCATTGCCGAAGAAACCGATCTGCTATCTTTGAATGCTAATATCGAAGCAGCACGTGCCGGCGAGTCCGGACGCGGTTTCTCCGTTGTGGCGACACAGATTAGCAAACTTGCCGATCAATCTAATTCGACCGCAGAAAATGTCGCTGATATTATCGCTAATATCATTGCAGAAGCAGACCGCATGGTTGAAATGATGGGTGACGTGAAGAATAAAATTCACGAACAGCAGAAAAAACTGGATGACACAATGGATAAATCAGGTGCTGTTGCACTTGGCGTTAACAATTCCCTGCGCGATATTGATACGATCCGCAATAAGATCAGCGTACTCAGCCAGTCTGGTGATTCGATACAGGATATTGTAACAAATCTCGCATCTATCGCAGAGCAAAATGAGTCCTCCACACAGGCAACAATGGACTCTGCACTCGGCATGAGCGATACAATGAACTCATTGGAAAATGCATCGGAAAGTTTGAAAGATATGGCACGTGCATTAGATGAATCTCTGGTTCGTTTCAAGATGTAATTGCCAATTGAGAAAGGAATAGCAGATTATGATGAGGCAGCGTTCTAATACATCTCCGATTTTACGGCTAACAAGAAATCTGATATGTATTGGAATTGCTGCTTTTTTGATTCTCTTTACGCAAAATGAGCAATTCTGTAAGAAGATCATTCCTACAGCGAACGAACAATTAGAAACCTATTCTAATATAAAGCAGATCGCAGCAAGGCTGGAAGAGGAGATCTTGTCCGGCTCAGGTTCCTTTTCCTTTTATACGACCAGGCTTGACCCTTCACAGATCCAAGACATTAATTCCTATATCGATCCTACTTTTGGCTCTGCCAACTATCAGGAAACAACGAACAACCGTCTGGCACCGAAAACAACGATTAAAATACAACTCAAACCCGCTTACTATGTCTATGCAGCGATTATGCAGCACAAAGCCATCCCCAACAACGAGATAAAAGCAAAACGTCTTTATCGAGTGGTAAACGCCGTTTTGAAAGCAAAAATCAAACCGTCGATGACGGATTACCAAAAAGAACTGGCACTGCACGATCATTTGGTAAAACAATGCCATTATAGTACGCATTCTACCTCATCAGACGTATATGAGGCCTATGGCGCACTCGTCAATCACGAAGCAGTCTGCGACGGCTATGCGCAGGCGTTGCAATTGCTCTTTACCTGCTCTGGAATCACATCCAAATACATTTACGGAACGGCAACCGACGCCAATGGTTCTATGGATCATGCATGGAATCTCGTGAAATTGGGCAATGACTGGTATCACCTGGATGCTACTTGGGATGATCCGACGCCGGACCGCAAAAGGCGCATCATACATACCTATTTTAATGTGACAGACTCTTATATCAAAAGCAGCCATCATTTTAATGCCTCTTATTATCCGACGATGACTGCCACCAAAATGAACTTTTATGTCCGCAGCAAGCAGCGCTTTACAAGTTGGAAAAAATATAAGAAAGCTGCCAAGAAAGCATTACTGACTGACAATCGCACGATGTACGAAGCTTATATCGGTAAACGTAATGTGACGGTGAAAGATCTGCAATTCCTTTATAGTGACGGCACCTCAAAGCAGTTTCTGTGGAATGTAATGAAAGAATCTGAAGGAAATGTGCTAGTCATTACACAGAAATAACCACCTTCCATCTTTTAACATATCCCCCTTGCACCGACCGGAGCAGATCGGAGACCGATCTCACGACTCGCGCGTGCAGACGCGCGAGCTCGTGAAAAAGAGCACCATGCCATTTTGGCATGATGCTCTTTTTATCACTGGGCTAGCGGGATTCGAACCCACGAGTGCAGGAGTCAAAGTCCTGTGCCTTACCGCTTGGCGATAGCCCATCATTATATAGGAAGAAGCCTCTGCAAATTCTTCCCTTGTTAGAAAAAAATCCTTGCTAGCTCTCTAACAAGGATAAAAGGTGGATACTGGGATTCGAACCCAGGGCCTCCAGAGCCACAATCTGGCGCGCTAACCAACTGCGCTATACCCACCATACATGTAAAGCGTGTCAAGAGGGATTCGAACCCCCGACCTACGGCTTAGAAGGCCGTTGCTCTATCCAGCTGAGCTATTGACACGTATAAGAGCGGGTGATGGGAATCGAACCCACGTATCCAGCTTGGAAGGCTGGTGTTCTACCATTGAACTACACCCGCATAAATTGGAAAGCTCCAAAATGCTTCCCTATATTAAAATGTATGTAAAGCGTCACTAGTCGGGGTGACAGGATTCGAACCTGCGACCCCCTGATCCCAAATCAGGTACACTAGCCAAACTGTGCCACACCCCGAATCACTTTCCGTTTTCCCGTGACGCAAGTAATATTATATGACCATGGCACCAAAATGTCAACACTTTTTTTATTTTTTTTGCAACTTTTTTTCTAAAGTCCTGGAACCCGCATATTTACTGGGTTTGCGTATATTTTATCCCCCTGCATACCGGTTTTTATTCGGGGAAAACATAATGCAGTAGCATCTGAGAAGGTTATGCGATAGCCGATATGCAAGGGATATTTTGTATGGATTTTTCATCCATTACTCAAGCTTCGGATGTGCGAAGTTTGAATCTATTACTTTACTTGCTCTGACCATAATATGCGTTTTTACCATGTTTGCGGTAATAATGCTTATCTTGCAGTTCTTGGGGTGCAGGATTTACCTTCGGATCGATCTGCTCACAACGTGCCGCCATTTTGGCAACTTCTTCCAAGACCACTGCGTTGTGCACTGCCTCTTTCGCATCCTTTCCCCACGTGAATGGACCATGATTTTTGCAAAGCACTGCCGGTGTTGCAATATAATCCACTGCTAAGCGTTCAAACTCATCTGCGATAAGCACTCCCGTGTTTTTTTCATAAGCAGTTTCAATTTCTTCTTTCGTGAGGGTACGCACGCACGGAACTTGTCCATACAAATAGTCCGCATGCGTTGTGCCATAGCACGGGATTCCTCTGCCAGCCTGCGCCCAACTTGTTGCCCACGGTGAGTGTGTATGTACCACGCCACCAATCTCTTGAAAACGATTATATAGCACCACATGTGTAGGTGTATCGGAAGATGGACGGTAATCTCCTTCTACCACCTCACCCTCCAAATTAACAACTACCATGCTGTCGGGAGTCAATTTGTCATAATCCACACCGCTTGGTTTGATGACAAATAATCCCTTTTCACGATCAATACCACTAACATTTCCCCAGGTAAATGTCACCAGATGATATTTAGGAAGCAACATATTTGCCTCATACACTTCTTGTTTTAGCTGTTCTAACATCTCATTCCCTCACTTTCCATCCAGGCGATATGTAACACCTTACATTATCTCTACAGCTTTCTGTTCTACACCAAGTCCCTGTTTATAGCTGGCAATAAACGTTTCAAAGCCCTTTACTGCATCAGGATCCGGCTGTTCTGTGCTTCCAACAGCTTCTGCAAATACATAATGATCTAAATAGGCAGCTAACGATTCAACCTCACCTCTGTCTATCATATATCTTGCCAAGATCGCCATACCCCAAGGGCCGCCTTCACCTGCCGTTTCCATGACTGACACAGGTGTACCAAGCGCTGCGGCAAGCAGTTTTTGTCCTACACCTTTCGTGGTAAAGTAACCTCCATGCGCTAAAATCCGCTCCAAATTTACTTTTTCCTGTTTCAAGAGAATATCCATGCCAACCTTGAGCGCTCCTAAAGCACTTGTCAAATGCATCCGCATAAAATTGGCAAGTGTAAATTTACTTTCCGGTGTTCGCACAAACAAAGGTCTGCCTTCGGATAATTTGGTGATGTTTTCTCCAGAGTAATATCCATAGGATAGCAATCCTCCACAATCTGCGTCTCCCGCCATTGCAACCCGGAATAGTTTATCAAAAATCTCTTCTCTTGTAGCTTCAACACCAAAGCATTTCAACGTTTCACCAAACACTTCGATCCAAGCATTAATATCAGAAGTACAGTTATTGGTATGTACCATAGCCACTGCCTCTCCGGTCGGTGTTGTTACAATGTCAATTTCCGGATATACTTTTTCTATTGGTTTATCCAAGACAACCATAGCAAAAGCAGATGTTCCAGCCGATACATTACCGGTTCGCACACGCACGCTGTTAGTCGCTACCATGCCCGTACCGGCATCTCCCTCTGGTGGACAAAGCGGTATTCCAGCCAACAGTGTCCCGCTAGGATCTAATAGCTTAGCTCCCTTTTCTGTCAAAACTCCCGCCTGCTCTCCGGCAAGCAAAATCTTTGGCAAAACATCTGACAAATGCCACGAATAGTCTTTTCCGGAAATATATTGCTCAAATTGCGCAATCATCTCCTGATCATATTGCTTCGTATCAACATCAATTGGAAACATACCGGAAGCATCGCCGATCCCGATCACTTTTTCCCCTGTCAGCAGCCAATGAAGGTATCCCGCCAGCGTTGTAATGTATGAAATATCTTTTACATGATCTTCTTCATTCAAAATCGCCTGATATAAATGAGCTATACTCCATCGTTCAGGAATATTAAACCCAAACAATTTCGTTAATTCTGCTGCCGCCTTTTCTGTTGTGCTATTGCGCCAAGTCCGAAATGGTACTAACAAATTATCTTCCTTGTCAAATGCCATATATCCGTGCATCATTGCGCTAAAACCAATCGCACCGATTTTCGTCAGAACCACGCCATATTTTTTCTGCACTTCCAACACCAGGTTCTGATAACTTTCCTGCAAACCTGTTATGATCTCTTCCAGAGAATATGTCCAATAACCGTCTACCAATTGATTTTCCCAGCGATAATTACCAGACGCAATAGGTTGAAATGTCTCATCTACCAAGACCGCTTTTACTCTGGTCGAACCAAATTCGATACCAAGCGTTGTTCTTCCTTCTTCTATTCTTTTTTTGATCTCGTCCATAGAAAACCATCCCTTCCTCTAATACCAACTCTCGTTAATTGGCTCTCTTTCTTTTCATGTGTGCTAACACAGCCTGTAATACAATAAAGAAGCAAAGCAGTGCTGATAACACAATGCGAACCCACCAGCTGGAAAGTGATCCCTGTGTGGTGATCAAGCTGGATATCGAACCTTTGATCAATACACCAAAAATTGTTCCAAACGGTGTACCAACACCTCCACTTAACAAGGTTCCTCCGATGACAGATGCGGAAATGGCATCCATTTCAAGCCCCTTAGCCTGCTCCACAAAGCCAGAACAGCTATTCAGGCAAAACAGGAATCCACCACATCCTGCCAAAAGTCCATTCAGAAGATATGCCTTAAACTTTGTTTTGCGTACATTTAATCCCATCATCATGGCACTCTGCGCATTTCCACCTACTGCATATACCTCACGGCCAAATTTAGTATACTTCATGATGACCGCGACGATAATGACGATCAGCAATGCAATAATAACGGTTGGATAAATATATGCCGGCAAGAATTTTCCACGCCTGCTGTACGAACCAATTGGCAGATAGATCTTATAATTGGCCCATGCAAGAAATGTTTTATTCTTGATTGAGATCATTTCCGTGCTGATCATGGACGTCAAACCACGTCCAAAGAACAAACCTGCCAAGCTGACGATGAAAGGCTGTATCTCAAGATAGGAGATCAAAAATCCTTGCACCACGCCATAGGCGACACCAATGAACAGTGCCAAGAGAACCGCCATATAGGCATTCATTCCATGATGTTCCATTTGATTCGCAACCGCCATACATACCAGGGCAGTTACCGAGCCTACCGAAATATCAATACCACCGGTAATCATTACAATGGTCTGTCCAACAGCAATGACCAAAAGACCTGCATTGGAGATAAATAAGTTCAAAAACATCTGTGGTTTCGCAAATCCCTTATCCTCAAATATAATCATTCCTGCTATGTACATTGCCGCAAACAGGCCGATCGTGATAAACAGAAGAAAGGTATTGCTATTAATAGATCGTTTGGATTCTTCATTTCTACGTAAAAACTTCATATTATTTACCCCCTTCCGCTATAGCTGCCGCTCTTTTTGCACGTTGCTTGCTGATAAAGCTTTTGAATACAGGGCTTTGTAATGTGACAATGATAATAACTACGATTGCCTTATATACCGGCAACTGATCCGCTTTAACATTCATCGCATATAATGTCGTAGTCAATGCCTGAATTGTATAGGCGCCGATCACTGATCCCATCAGACTAAATTTTCCACCGCCCAATACATTGCCGCCAAGAGCAACCGCTAAGATGGCATCCATCTCTAGGTTCAAGCCAATGTTATTTGCATCTGCCGAATAGATTCTGCTGGAAGCGATCACTCCGGCGATTCCTGCCATTAAGCCACAAATTACATATGTTACAAATTTGATCATTGTAGAATTAAGTCCTACCAAGCGAGATGCCGTTCCATTGATCCCGACGCTCTCGATATATAATCCAAGCGCTGTCTTCTTCAGCACTAAGTGCACTAAAAGTACAACAATGATCGCTAAAAAGATTGGCACCGGCACTGGAATTTTGCCAATGTAACCACCAAACACTTTGTAGGAACCAACTCGTACATAAGTGATCTGGCCGGATGTAATGAGCTGTGCAATGCCGCGCCCTGCCGTAAACAAGATCAATGTAGCCACCATTGGCTGGATGTTAAGCTTTGCTACCAAAAATCCATTGAAAGCTCCACATAATGCAGAGGCTAACAGTGCAGCTACAACTCCTAAAGCAAGTGGTGCCGCCAACGCATCGACCGACACCTTTCCGCCGGATAATATCTGGCAGCAAACTGCTGCTGCCACCGCCATCACAGCGCCTACGCTGATATCCTGTCCACCGGAAGCCGCTGTAACCAATGTCATGCCAACTGCCAATATAACAAGCTCCGATGCTCGGTTTACAATATCTACAACATAGCCATACAATACGCCATTGTTAATGGAGATCTTGAAAAATCCCGGTGTCGTGATCAGATTGACCAACAACACAGCAATTAAACAAACGATTGGCAAAAACAAGCGCATTGATGTGACTGCCTTTACCTTTTCTTTTACATTACTCATTGTTGTCACCTCCCGCTATTGCCTTCATGATGTTTTCCTGTGTTAATTCATCTCCGGCAACTTCTCCTACCTTTTTACCATCTCGCATAACTCCCATTCTTGTGCAAGTACGAAGCATCTCCTCCACCTCAGAAGAAATAAAAGTTACTGCCATTCCCTGATCTGCGAGATCAAGCACCAATTTCTGAATTTCCGTTTTCGTACCAATATCAATACCTCTCGTCGGCTCATCCAAAATAAGATAATCCGGATCAGTCAATAGCCAACGTCCAATGATCACCTTTTGCTGATTACCACCAGACAGGCTCTTGATCGGTGTCTCACGGCTCGCTGTCTTGATCTGAAGCAGATCGATATATTTATCTGCTGCCTCTTCCATTTCCTTTCGGCTCATCGGATGAAACATACCTTTCTTTGCCTGAAGTGCAATGATCATGTTTTCACGCACCGACAGATCTGCCAAAATGCCATCTTTTTTGCGGTCTTCCGGCAAATATGCCATTCCCAGCTTCATTGCATCAAGCGGTGATTTGATCTTAACTTCTTTGCCATTTACCTTGATCGTGCCACCATCCGGTTTATCAGCACCATATATTGCACGAACAAGTTCAGAGCGTCCCGACCCCAAAAGCCCGGTAAGTCCTACCACTTCACCTTTATTGACGGTAAAGTCAAATGGACGAATGCTGCCTTTTCGGCCAACCTGCTCCGCTTCCACAACCGGAATATACTGTTCCAGCTTTTTATGATCTCCTTTAATATCTGCAAGATCATCGAAATTTTTGCCCATCATCTTAGCAACCAATTCCACACGAGGCAATTCCTTCACCGGATATTCTCCCACCAAATGTCCATTTCTTAATACGGTGATTCTGTCACATACTTCATACACCTGTTCCAGAAAATGTGTAACAAAGATAATTCCTACTCCCTGATCTTTCAGTTTACGCATCAATACAAACAACTTTTCTACTTCTTCATCATCCAGGGATGATGTTGGTTCATCCAAGATCAATACCTGACATTTCATATCAACCGCCCTGGCTATTGCGATCATCTGCTGTTTTGCAATAGAGCACTCTTCTAATTTGTCCGTTGCTCGTGCATCGATCGATAAACTTTTTAGCAATGCTGCCGATTTTTTATTCATTGTATGCCAATCGATCATTCCAAGTTTTTTAGGTTCTCTGCCGATAAATAAGTTTTCTGCCACCGTCAGGTTCGGACACAGATTCACTTCCTGATATACCGTGCTGATTCCATGTTCCTGTGCTTCCTGCGGAGATCGATTAATGATCGCTCCATCTGATCCTGCCATCAAAATCTCGCCGCTCTCAAAGGAATGTACTCCGGTAAGCACCTTGATCAATGTCGACTTTCCCGCTCCATTTTCACCCATCAACGCATGAATTTCACCTTTACGAAGTGTGAAATCTACATGTTGTAATGCTTTTACACCAGGGAATGTTTTGGAAATGTCATGCATACTTAATACCACATTGTTTTCCATAAAGATTCACCCACTTTCTACTGTTTATGATTTATTTTCCCGTGCCATATGTTTTGTACCTTTGCATTATTTTTCCGTACGATCCGTCCTGAAAAATTGCGCAAAAAGGGCGTGGCAGTAACCTTAGGCATCTGCCGGTTGTCCACCACGCCGCTTATTTTTTTTCTGCTTATTTTGAAGCTGCTGTCAATTAATAAGCTCTCTTATCGATCACATCCTGTGTTACCTTGGTAACATCAAAATCTTTGTCGCCCGCTTTTACTGTTGTCACATCATCGCTGTGAGCAAAAATTCCTTCATCAACATAAGCTTTCTTATCAACCTTTTCATTCGCTTCTAATTTCTTAATGATCTCTTCTACACGTGGTCCATGAAGTGGATTGCACTCTGTATTTAAGATAATCTTGCCAGACAGGGTATCTGTGATACCAGCTTTTGTCGTATCAAAGGACATTACCAAAATATCTCCATCCGGTCCCACTTTTTTTCCTGCAGCTTCAATTGCATTGATGGCACCAAATGCCTCATTATCGTTTTCGCAATATACAACATTGATATTGTCATATTGTTTCAACATAGACTCCATAACTTCCTGACCTTTTGCCTGTGTAAATTCACCGGTCTGCTGTGCGAGAAGATTCCAGCCATTGGCTTTTACAGCTTCATTTAGGGCTTCTGTACGACCAATCTGTGCGGATGCACCAATCGTTCCCTGGATGTCGACAATGTTTACTTCCTTCATGCCTTTAGCTTCTGTGTAAGCCTTCAGCCAAGCACATGCTTTTTCACCTTCCAGTTTGAAGTCTGAGCCAACCCATGCAGTATAAAGACTATCGTCTGATACATCTACCATACGATCTACAATGATTACCGGGATATCTGCATCTTTTGCTTCTTTCAAAACCGGATCCCATCCGGATTCTGTTACCGGAGCAAGTACGATATAATCAACTTCCTGCTGGATAAAGTTGCGGATTGCTGTGATCTGGTTTTCTTGTTTCTGCTGAGCATCATCAAAAATCAATTTGTAACCATTTTTCTCACTAAATGTTGATTTCATTGATTCTGAGTTAGCTGTTCTCCAATCAGATTCTGCACCAACCTGAGAAAATCCAACGGTAATCACATCATCTTTCGTATCACCTTTCTTCCCTCCGGATGAACCACATCCAACTAACAACGTTGCCATCATTGCTCCTAAAAGAGCCAGTCCGAGTAATTTCTTTTTCATAAGCGTATCCTCCTTATCTCGTTAATTTGACGTTCTATTTCAGATGTTTAGCAATCAGTAACCATCGGGCAAACAGTTTTATGTATTGCAGTCTCATCTGTAACTTGTATATATAGAATACTGTTTTTTTCACCGTTCGCATACAGAATATCATTTTGTTTTGGTTGAGATTTTTTCTTTGCAAACAGAATAAGGGAGATTTTTTTTAAAAAAAGTAGAATTTTTTTCGACCACCCCATCCCCATAGTCTTCTTTTCACAATGACACATGATATTTGTCACTGTATCACCGGAACCTCTGACACGTGATCCGCCACCTGTATACGGACAAGCGTTCCTTCTCCGGGATGACTTTCATAGCTGATTCCATACTGCTCACCATAATAAATATGTATTCTCTGATTTACATTTGCCACCCCAAATCCACTTTGTCTGTCAGCACCGGAATCATGATCCATACCGTGGATCAATGCTTCCAGTTCCTCTTTGTTCATTCCTTTTCCATCATCTTCCACTTCAAAGATCACATCATTTTCTTGAAAGTAACCCCGAACCGACAAGTGCCCTTTGCCTCTCTTATTGCGAATCCCATGCACCAATGCATTTTCTACCAAGGGCTGCAATAATAGTTTGGGGATTTTTACCTCATACAATTTCTCCTCGATATCAATACTGTACTCTAATACATCTTGATATCGGAACTGCTGGATCTTGAGATAACTTTCAATATGCCGCTTCTCATCATAAATCGTAATAATGTCCTGTCCCTTGCTAAGTGTTGTTCGGAAAAATTCTGACAAATAAGTCACAATCGCCACAACCTGATCATTTTGCTTTGCTTCCGCAAGCCACACGACAGTATCTAATGTATTATACAAAAAATGTGGATTGATCTGCGCCTGAAGCAGTTTACTCTCCAATATCCGCTGCGTTTCATGATTGTGCTGCATATCATCCACCAAATGACCAATCTCCTTCGTCATGTCGTTAAAGTTGTGTGCCAGCACTGCAATCTCATCCTTGGTATTCACTTTTGTCTTAGCTGTAAAATCTCCCTCTGCCACTTTACTTGTCATCTTGCATAATTTGCGTATCGGAACAATAATGCTTTTGGTTGCCTGTGCAGACAGGCAGATTGATAATGCCGTCACGACCATCGCTGTAATCATGCAAAGCAAGATCGTTCTTTCATTATTTTTATCCAGCGCTTCTTTTACCTCCTCAAAGTTGGTTGTTTCTATATAAATATAATTTTGTAGGCCTGATTGGATCAAGGCAGTCAATTCATAGATGTTGTCATCCAAATATTTCATGTTGGCATCGTACAATTCATTATTTTTGATATTATATTCTAACTCTGCAACATTCTTTTTTAAGGATTTTAAGGAATTTTTCAGTCGTTTGATCTGATTGCGATTGATATCTACTGTAGCAGATTCCGACAACTCATCACAAACAGTTTTTAACTCTTCAATATAATCATATGGATTCACTGTAACAATACCATTGATTGTCGTTTTTCCAATATCCAGCTCATTTATGCTTTTGTTCCGAATCACGGACAGATACATGGTGTAATCAATTCGTTCCTTAAAATCACGTACATACTGATTGGCTCGCTCCACATTTTTATTAATGCCGGCATATGCTGCAGTTGCACTGGATACCGTCCACACCAGATAGCACACAAGAACTATCATGGGCATGATCGCAACAAACGGAATCATGATCAAGCGCTTGTTGATGGATAGTTGATTATATCTTCGCCACTTCACGGACAATCACCCCTTTCTTGATGCGCGATATTCCTTCGGTGTACACCCCTGTGTCTTCTTGAACAGCGAACTGAAATAGTGAGGATCTCGATATCCCGTTTCAAATGCAATCTCTGCAGTTTTAAGAGACGAACAGGTAAGCAGCTCTTTTGCCTTATTCATGCGTATCTCTGTTAAATATTCAACAAATGTCTGATTCATTTCACGGCTAAAGATCGTACTAAAATAGCTGGCGCTCATCCCCACTTCTGCTGCAACTGTATTCAGCGAAATGTCTTCTGACATATACTGTTTTTTTATGATCTTTTGCGCCGCAAGAATAACATCTGAATATCTCCTGTCACTTACTGTATTGCGCACTTCCAATGCATTCGCCAAAAGCTGTGTCATGTATGTTTGAATGTCTTCCTGTGACTCTGCAGTTGCCAATGCCTCCCGAAGCAATTTTTCACGATCTTTTAATTCCTGCAAATGTGCAATCTCTTCTGTCTGAGTCTTCTCCACTTTATCTTCAAATTTTTTGCAAAAAGAAGTTACCGTGGCAAAGATGTTTACAATAACATATTGCCGTAATATTATAGAACGAAAATGCTCTCTTGGCATCTTGTCCAGTAACGCCTCAACAAAATGAGGGACGTCCTCAGGGCTTCCTTCGCTCAAAAAGTCTGCGATCGCATCCTGTATTTCTTTAAGATCATCTACACTATTAATATCAAAATCCGCGTCTGAACTCTTGATGGAATTGATGTTATCGTCACGATCCTTCTTTTGAAATGAAAGATATTTTTCGCGCATTTCACGAATACGTCGTTCTCGTTGCTCATATTCCTTCTGTTTTTCATGAATTTTGGAAGCCACCTCCCCTAAATGCTCCAACAATACATTGGAAGAGATTGGTTTCAGCAAATACTCTTCAACCCCTATCTTGATCGCCTCTTTTGCATATTCAAACTCATCATATCCACTAAGAATAATAATATTCGTGTCCGGCAGCTCTTTTTTGACAAGACGACTTAACTCCAGCCCATCCATAAACGGCATACGAATATCTGTGATAAGTATGTCCGGCTTTTCTTTCAAGATCATTGGCAATGCAAGTTCCCCATCGCTTGCCTCCCCAACAAATTCATAGCCCTCCTGTTCCCAATCAATGCTATTTTTGATCGCATCGCGAATTACCACCTCATCTTCAACTAAAAAAACCTTAATCATATACATCACCCTTCCATACTCTTTATTGATCAACCTGCGGCTGTTCTTCTATTACGTCACCTGTCTTGCCTCATATACTTTATTGTCTATACTACAAAAGGGCAAACGCCTCTGTCAATGTCATATACATATAACATTGTCATCACTGTTTGCCCTTCTTTATGTTTACATAAAATGAAAAATAATGCAAGTATTATTCTACTATTATTTAAGTATATAACACATTATTTCTTCTCTACACCGAGCGTAACTTTCTCGCCATTGATGCTCCATTCTTTGGTAAATCCGGAAACTTCATCATAGGTTACGCCATCCGCCAGAACATCTGAGCAAAGACTCTCCTCGTTCTTCTGCACGATATCTTTCACCTTGTCATTGTCCTTAACGTACAACTGAATGTGATCCATCACCTCGAATCCGGCATCTTTACGCATGGTCTGTACTTTACTGATAACCTCGCGCACAAAACCTTCCTCTAACAGTTCCGGAGTCAGGTTCGTATCCAGTACAACAGTTACTCCGTGATCACTGTCAGATACATAGCCTTCCATCTGTGCAGCCTCGATCAACAGATCTTCTTCAGCGAGTGCTTCGTCAACGCCCTCTACCTGGATCGTCAGAGTGCCTTTCTCTTTCAATTCTGCCATAGCAGCCTGTCCGTCCAATCCTGCAAGGATTTCACGAACCGCATTGATGTTTTTGCCAAAACGACGTCCCAGCGTCTTAAGCTGTGGCTTAAAGCTGTAGGTCGTGAGTGCACTGACATCTTCGGTAATCTCTGCTTCCTTGACATTAAGCTCGTCCTTGATAATGTCAAGGTAGAACTGTGACAACGCCGCATCTGCTTTGACAAACATCTTACCGATCGGCTGACGGTTCTTGATATTTGCAGTGTTACGACATGCACGTCCAAGTACAACTGCCTCGAGTACAACTTCCATATCTGCCTCAAGCTTCTTGTCGATATGCTCTTTCTGCACCTCAGGGAAGTCGCACAAATGTACACTTTCCGGCGCACTTGCATCCAATGAGCATACAAGATTACGATAAATATCCTCTGTCATAAATGGGATCATTGGTGCTGCAGCTTTGGCAATGGTTACAAGCGCTGTATACAATGTCATGTATGCATTGATCTTATCCTGCTCCATGCCCTTTGCCCAGAAACGGTCACGGCAACGTCTTACATACCAGTTACTCATCTCATCCACAAATTCCTGCAATGCTCTGGCAGTTTCCGGAATCTTGTAAGCTGCTAAATTATCATCCACAGCTTGAACCGTACTGTTCAAACGTGACAACAGCCACTTATCCATAACGGCAAGATTATCGTAATCCAATGTATATTTTGTCGCATCAAAGTTGTCAATATTAGCATATAATACGAAGAATGCGTAGGTATTCCAAAGAGTACCCATGAATTTGCGCTGTCCTTCCTGCACTGCTTTGCCATGGAAACGGTTCGGCAGCCACGGTGCACTATTGATATAGAAATACCAGCGGATCGCATCTGCGCCGTATTTTTCAAGTGCATCGAACGGATCCACTGCATTTCCCTTAGACTTACTCATCTTCTGACCGTTTTCATCCTGTACATGTCCAAGGACGATAACGTTCTCATAAGGCGCCTTGTTAAAGAGCAGTGTAGACTCTGCCATCAAAGAATAGAACCATCCACGGGTCTGGTCTACTGCCTCAGAAATAAACTGAGCCGGGAACTGTTTTTCGAAAAGATCCTTATTCTCAAATGGATAATGGTGCTGTGCAAACGGCATTGCTCCACTATCAAACCAGCAGTCGATCACTTCCGGTACGCGCTTCATTGTCTTACCACAGTCCGGGCAGGTAAATGTAACGGCATCAATATATGGGCGGTGAAGCTCTACTTTGGCATCTTCCGGATTACCACTGCGCTCAGCGAGCTCTGCACGGCTTCCGATGGACTCCTGCTTGCCGCAGCCTTCACATTCCCAAATATTTAATGGTGTTCCCCAATAACGGTTACGGGAAATACCCCAGTCCTGAATATTCTCCAGCCAGTTACCGAAACGTCCGGTTCCGATCGACTCCGGAATCCAATTTACGGTATTATTGTTGCGCACGAGATCATCACGCACTTCTGTCATCTTGATGAACCAAGACTCACGTGCATAGTAAATAAGTGGTGTGTCACATCTCCAGCAGTGTGGATAATCATGTTCAAACTTCGGTGCTGCAAAAAGCTGTCCTTTCGCATCCAGATCTTTCAACACTTCCGGATCTGCTTTCTTTACAAAAAGTCCGGCAAATGGCGTCTCTGCGCTCATCTCACCTTTCTCTGTAACAAACTGTACAAATGGAAGATCGTAGTTTCTTCCAACATTGGCATCGTCCTCACCAAAGGCAGGAGCGATATGCACGATACCGGTACCATCGGACATGGTTACATAAGTATCACAAGTCACGAAGAAACCTTTCTTGTGCTGTTTGTCTGCGCACTCTTTGGCACAAGCATACAATGGCTCATACTCCTTGCGCTCCAGATCGCTTCCCTTATAAGTCTCAAGCACCTCATAAGCAGGTGTATCACTGTCTTTATCTGCCAGGCTTCCTAATACGTTGTCTGCTAATGCTTCTGCAAGATAGTACGTATAACCGTCTGCTGCCTTTACTTTAATATAAGTATCCTCTGGGTTTACGCAAAGCGCAACGTTAGATGGCAGCGTCCAAGGTGTTGTCGTCCAAGCCAGGAAATAAGCGTCCTCGCCAGTCACTTTGAAACGCACGATAGCGGAGCGTTCTTTCACTAACTTATAACCCTGTGCCACTTCCTGTGCAGACAGTGGTGTACCACATCTTGGACAGTAAGGAACAATCTTAAAGCCCTTATATAATAGCTTCTTATTCCAGATCTCTTTGAGTGCCCACCACTCAGACTCAATAAAGTTATCGTCATACGTAACGTATGGGTTGTCCATATCAGCCCAGAATCCAACCGTGCCGGAGAAGTCCTCCCACATACCTTTGTATTTCCAAACAGATTCTTTACATTTCTTAATGAATGGCTCCATACCATACTCTTCGATCTGCTCTTTGCCATCTAAGCCAAGCAGTTTCTCTACTTCCAGCTCAACCGGAAGTCCGTGAGTATCCCATCCCGCTTTACGTGGCACCATATAACCCTTCATCGTCTTATAACGAGGAATCATATCCTTGATAACACGAGTCAGAACGTGACCGATATGCGGCTTACCATTTGCGGTAGGCGGTCCATCATAAAACGTGTAGGTTGGATTTCCTTCACGTGCTTTCATGGATTTTTCGAAAATCTTTTGGTTGCGCCAAAATTCGCCAACATTTTTCTCTCTGTCAACGAAATTTAAGTCTGTTGATACTTTTTGATACATTGTGTTCTCCTTTCCTCAAAAAGAAAAGCTTCCGTCCCCAAACAGGACGAAAGCTGTAATTTCGTATAACCACCTATTCTGCTGCACAATAATCTATGCATGACCCATGTAACGGTGGGCACCGACGGTTTGTACTGAGATCTGTGATCCGTTCCAGCCGCAACTCGGAAGTGATGTTCGCGATCATAGGATACTCCGTGTCCGGCTCACACTCCCCCGGACTCTCTGAAACATTTCCCCTAAGGCTACTGTCTTCGTCATCGTCTTTGTAATCTAACCTTAATAATACTGTGCGATTTTTTCTTTGTCAAGGCTATTTCTGCTTTTTTACAAATATATGCCATTGTCGGCTCCATTTGAGCTGGGACAATGAACTATTTCAGTTTTTTCTGAGAATACACGCTGTAAATGGTCTTTTTCTTGCCATTTACGGTTACCTTTTTGTAAGCACGCACGCTGTAATAGATCTTTCCCTTCTTTTTTAATACTTTACGCTGTTTGGCACTTATCTTTACCGTGCACTTGGTTGTCTTCGGCTTTTTGACCGTCTTTACCTTTTTCCACGCAATCTTACCGGCTTTTTTGCCTTTCTTAACAACCTTGCAGTACACAATATATCCATTTGCGTTCTTGCTCTTTGTCCATTTAAGATTTGCCTTCTTTTTATTTTTTGCAGCCTTGGCTTTCTTAAGCGATGCCTTGGCAACCTTTGGCAGCGGCGTCTTCAGATTTCGATGCAATGCCTTTGCCACGATCTTTTTGACAGACTGATTGTTCAAACGGTCCAGGGCACCCCAAGTTGTGCCACCCGCTCCCTTAAAGGCTTCATCATCAACTTTGGCAGTATCATTGATCGTGATCGTTGTGATCGTCGATACATTCTCGAAGGCATTTTTCTCAATTTCTTTTAATGTCGTTGGCAAATACACTTTAGACAGTTTGCCGCAGCCGGAAAAAGTTCCTTCCGCTACCGAACTAAGACCATCTGAAAATGTCACCTCTTTAATCGATGCACAAGTAAAGGCATATTTTCCAATGGTATATGGTGCAGAAGACTGTATTGTCACTTTGTCCAAATTGCCACATCCGATAAAGGCGCGATCACCGATCGCTGATAACGAACCCTTGAGTGTCATTGTGTTGATGTGACAATTCTTAAATGCTTCTGTTCCCACGATCCCGACATCTTCCATATAAAAATCCTGAATACCGCCCGAACCCTCGAACGCATTCGCACCAATCGCATCTACCCTTCCATAGAAATAAAAGTTGAGCGTCTGTGCTCCGGAATTTTGAAAACAATTTTTACCGATCGTTCCAATACGTCCGGTCTTGCCGAGTGTCACGCTGCTAAGCGCTGCGATCGTAGCATAGGCCCCATCTCCAACACTGTCCACCTGTGCGTCGATCTGAACTTCTTTCAACCGGCTATTATCAAAGCAATGACTTCCCATTGTCTTAAGCTGCATTGGCACACCCAATGCCGAACCGCTGCTGACAATATCTTCTGCTGATATTTGTGCAGGATCATATCGATATATATGTTCTACCGCACAAGAAGCAAAGGCTCTGTCTGCAAAACTTGTTATCGTATCCGGCAAATAGACATTCACAGCCTGCCATTTGCTCTCAAACGCGCCCGCCGGCGTTGTTGACCATTCGCTCGTATGACTTCCGATCGCCGTTACGGTATGTCCATCGATCACCGCCGGAACGATCACATCTGCCGCATTGGTTTTCACTTCGGTGATCGTTGCCGTTCCATCTTCATTGACAACATACGCAAAATCGCTGGTTTCCTCTGCTGCGCTCACCTGCACGAAGGTGCTTCCACCGCCTAAACCGGCAACCAGCGCAAATACCACCAGCCACGCCGTTAATTTCTCCCACTGTTTCATACATCTACCTCGTCTTTCTGTTTGTAATGTTCAATAATATATTGATACATTGTGCTGACTGCCGGAGCCATAAACTCCGAGTTCTGTGTGGCGAGTCCAACGATTCTGTATGCTTCAGGCTTGATCGGATAGCATTTCACCTCATATGGAATGTCTTTCATGACCATTTCCGGCATAATACATATTCCGAATCCATGTGCAACCATAGATACCATGGCAAGATCATCTACAACATGATACTTGGCATGTACATCCAGATCACTTCCTTTCAAAAAGTTCTGTATATCTGCATCTGTAGACTCCCGCTGCGCTACAAACGGATACGTCTTCATCTCGTCAATCCCAATGTATTCACCATCGCCGTGCCGCTCCATATTTTGGGGCATAACGCACAGCAGCGGATCTTTGTACAATGGAACAATGGAAAGATCACCTGCACTTGATGCCGACAAAAATCCCATATCCACCACACCGTTCTTGATCCAGTATACCACATCGTCATATGTTCCTTGAAGTACTTCTATCACAATTCCCGGATAAAGTTTGTGAAACGAATGCAAAATATCCGGAATCCAATTAGTACAAGTACTGGAAAAGCAGCCCAGCTTAACGGTTCCCTGTTCTAAGCCGTTAAACTGCGCCACTTTCTGTTGTAAACTCTCGTTGCTATTTAACACTGCGTTAACATAGGGGAGCAGCCGCTCCCCATAATCTGTCAATGTGACGCCGGATTTGCTGCGGTTAAGCACCGGAAATCCAAGTTCTCCTTCCAGCGAAGCAACCGCGTGACTGATCGCAGATGGCGTCAGCCCCAGTAATTCTGCTGCTTTACGAAAGCTCCCCTGTTCCGTCACTGTTTTTAATACCTGATACATTAATAAAGTCATAGCCGTTTCCATTTCTGCGTTCCAGCTTGGCTGTCGTTTCCTGTGAGTTCTATCTCAGATCCACACACAACTATCTGGAACACTTAAACTGCAAATCTTCCCAACGTCTGTCAACTTCTTCCTGAAATTGCTCGATCAAATGCTCATTGCCTTTTTTGAACAAATGCTTGAAACGTCCCTGCTCACGAAGAAAATCCTCAATCGGCAATTTTTTCTTAGGCTCATAAGATAAGATCCACTTACCATGATCTACCTCGAACAACGGCCAATAACATGTTTCTACTGCCAATTTGCATATCTTCATCACTTCTGCCGCATCATAACGCCATCCTCTTGGACACGGCGTCATTACATTGAGAAAAGAAGCACCTTCTGTGTAAATTGCCTTTTCTGCTTTTCGGTGAATATCTTGAAAATTCGTAGTAAAGGTTGTCTGTGCCACATATGGGACATCATGGTCTGCAATAATGCTTGCCAGATCTTTACGGTTCTGCATTTTACCATTAGACTGCTTGCCAACCGGCGTTGTCGTTGTATCTGCATACATCGGTGTCGCCGAAGAACGCTGAATACCGGTATTCATATACGCTCCGTTGTCATAGCAGACATATACCATATCATGCCCACGCTCCATTGCACCGGATAACGATTGAAAACCAATATCATAAGTTCCACCATCGCCGCCAAAAGTGATGAATTTATAATTAACATCTTCCGGCAGTTTACCGCGTTTTTTTAATGCTTTATATGCTGTCTCAACACCACTCAACGTAGCTCCGGCATTTTCAAATGCGTTATGAATATAGCTGTCTTCCCATGCCGTATACGGATACATGAAAGAAGATACCTCCAAACATCCTGTTGCGTTACCGATCACTGCCTGATCTCCCTCATGCAGAGCGCGAAGTACGGCACGAACAGCAATCGTCGCTCCACAACCCGCACACATACGGTGTCCCGGTGCCAAACGCTCCGGCTTGTTCATCATCGTTTTTAATGTATAATCACTCATTGTCGTTCTCCATTCTATTTTTCATACTGTTAACGTAAACGGATGTACTGATGCTGCGGAACTTCCTTGCCATTTTCTACCAGATCCGTAATTTCCTCAAATACAGCTTTTGCATCAGATATGGTAAAATCTCTTCCTGCCAGTCCGTAAATATAATTTACTGCCTCGATCATTACCTTCTCGCGGAATAATCCAGCCATTACTTCCTGACCGAGCGGTCCATTGTTACCGTTATAGCTTTCACAACGATCCAAAATAGCCACTGCCTTGCAGCCTTTGAGTGCCTTTGCGATTTCCTCTGCCGGGAACGGACGGAAAACACGAAGCTTTAACACACCAACTTTTTTCCCTTGCTCACGCAGTTCATCCACTGCCTCTTTTGCCGTTCCTGCTGCTGAACCCATGATCAATATGATATAATCAGCATCTTCTGTGCGGTACTCCTCAAATAATCCATATTCTCTGCCAGACATTGCTGCAAATTTTTTGGCAACTTCCAGAATGACTTCTTTGGAATTTTCCATTGCAATTTCTTGATTTTTCTTAGCTTCCATTGCATAGTTGCTGACTGAATATGGTCCAACTGCGATCGGCTTGCCCGGGTTGAGCAAAAACTCTTCCGGCTCATACTCGCCAACAAAATCTTTTACCAGCTCGTCCTCTAATAACATGATATTTTCCACCGCATGACTGGTGATAAAACCATCCTGACAGATCATGATCGGCAAATGTACTCTGGTGTCTTCCGCAATTGGATACGCCTGAATAAAATTGTCATACGCTTCCTGATTATTTTCTGCATATATTTGGATCCAGCCGGTATCTCTTGCGCCCATTCCATCGGAGTGATCACAGTTGATGTTGATCGGGCCGGATAAGGTACGGTTGACCAAAGTAAGTGCTAGCGGCAGACGATTTGAAGCTGCTAATAAAAGTTCCTCCCACATCAACGCCAATCCGGCGGAAGATGTTGCCGTCAGGCTTCTTGCTCCTGCTGCCTCAGAACCAATGGCTGCACTCATGGAGGAATGCTCACTCTCTACCGGAATAAACTCTGTATCCATTTCCCCATTCGCAATATAAGTAGATACCATCTGCGGAATCTCCGTGGATGGCGTGATCGGGAAAGCCGGCATAACATCCGGGTTGACTTGACGGATCGCATAGGAAACCGCCTCGTTACCTGACATACGTTCTTTGATCGCCATTATACATTTCCCTCCTTCATCTCAATTGCTCCAAATGGACATACATTTGCGCAAATACCACATCCTTTGCAATGATCCATATCAAATGCCAGACGCTTGCCATCGACAACCGGAATACATCCATCCGGACAAGTCGGTGTGCACAGCAGGCACTGTTTGCATTTGTCAGCTACATATACCGGCGTGTTAGTACGCCATTCTCCTGTGTTAAACAGTTTGGACGTACCACCGGCAAATACCATCAATCCCTCTGTCAGATCCTGATGAGGTGTCTTTTCATTGATTTTGGTAATATCGGTTCTCATCTCTTGTTCTCCTATCTTAAACTCTATTCATTTTATTGATGCTGCAGGCTGTGTTGCTGATGCTTTCTTTCTACATTCGCAGTGCTGTCGCCTACATCAATGCTTCTACCGCATCAAACGCCATTTCCAGTGCTTTCATGTTACCATCGATCACTTCCGGCTTCTTTGCAAATTTATGTTCATAAGATGCCCGCATCTCTGTAATAAATTTGTCACGAGGCATCACCTTGCTTACTGCGACAATAGCAGCTAACATCGGCGAATTCGGAAAATTCTTGCCCAACGCATCCACCGAAATTTTACGACCATCCACAGTGTACACATCACCCTCATATCCTTTGAGATGCTCCATGATCTCCTCTTTAGACTTTGGTGTGTTTACAATGATCGCACCCTCTTTCTTAAGACCTGCTGTGACGTCAACAGACTCTAACAGCGTCTCATCCACAACGACCACATAATCCGGATGGTAAATATTTGAATGAACGCGAATCACATCCTGACTGATACGGTTGTACGCTGTGATCGGCGCCCCCATACGTTCCGGACCATACTCCGGGAATCCCTGCACATTCTGTCCTGTCTTAAACGCAACATCTGCCAGCAAAAGTGCTGCAGTCTTAGCACCCTGTCCACCTCTGCCATGCCATCTGATTTCTATTCCATTCTTCATGGTGTCCTCCGTCTCGTGAATATTTTTCATGTAATTGTTCATTTTTTCTCAACAATACTATTATATAGGGTGTATCGAAAAAGTAAAGCGAGAAAGTTTCTTTTCTTTCACTTTGCAGGTGAATAAAATTCACCCGTGCACCTGTTGCGAGTTTTCTTGATACTGGTATACTATTGGTAATAGTGTCTGCACATATATGAAGCGGCTGTTATCACATATTCATAAGCCGTACTATCGCATTTTTACCGCAGAGCAAGGAGGATATTTATGAGCAAAGTAAAAAAAATCGTACTTACCGGTGGCGGCACAGCCGGCCACGTCACCCCGAATATTGCATTACTCCCTGAGCTAAAAAAACAAGGGTACGATGTACATTATATTGGTTCCTATGAGGGAATTGAACGCACATTGATCAAAGAGCAGGGGATCCCTTATTACGGGATTTCCAGTGGTAAACTTAGACGTTATATTGATGTCAAAAACTTAAGTGATCCTTTTAAGGTAGTAAAAGGTCTCGGTCAGGCAATTCGATTATTGGGCAGAATCAAGCCGGATGTTGTGTTTTCCAAAGGTGGATTTGTGTCTGTACCTGTCGTATTGGCAGCAAAGTTTCGTCACATTCCCTGCGTGATCCATGAATCTGATATGACACCGGGTCTTGCCAATAAGATCTGCATTCCATGTGCGCACCGCGTATGCACTAACTTTCCAGAAACGATGAAGCATATTCCGGCAGAAAAGGCTGTACTAACCGGCTCCCCGATCCGCCAGGAGTTATTTAAGGGAAGTCGCGAAAAAGGCCTTGCATTCTGTGGTTTTGATGATACAAAACCGGTTCTTCTGATCATGGGTGGAAGTCTTGGTGCCGTAGCAGTCAACGATGCTGTCCGAGGCATATTGCCGGAACTGTTGCAAAAGTTTCATGTGATCCATTTGTGCGGTAAGGGCAAATTAGACGACTCGCTAAACGACACAAAAGGATATGCTCAATATGAATATATCGGACCGGAATTAAGAGACCTTATGGCCGCTGCCGATATTTTAATCTCTCGTGCCGGCGCAAATGCAATCTGTGAAATTTTGGCACTGCGCAAACCGAACATTTTAATCCCGCTGTCTGCTGAAGCCAGCCGCGGCGATCAGATCCTTAATGCTGCTTCTTTTGAAAAGTCCGGTTACAGCGTTGTAATACAGGAAAAAGATGTGACCAACGAATTATTGCTGAAGACGGTAAATGACGTGTACACGAACCGAGAACAATATATTCACGCCATGGACAAAAGTCAGTTGAATAATTCCATTGAAAAAATCGTGGGATTGATCAATGAGGCGCGTAAGCATAACCGCCGTCTGAACAGAAAACAGAAATGAGGATAACGAAACTATGGCACTACCAAATGATCCAATGATATTACTCAGTTACGTCAACACCCAGCTTAGGGACTTCTATCCCTCTTTGGAGGAAATGTGCAAGTCCCTGAGTATTGAGCAGGAAACCTTGTGCAAAACACTTGCCGGAATTGATTATCAATATGATCCTGCTAGGAATCAATTTGTATAATAAATCGTCCGGCAATAGTGGAGCATGCCATTACTATGCGCAAACATTAGGCAGTAGCGGACTTGTCATAAGCAAGCATTACGCAGTAATGATCTTACCGGAAATGTCGCGTGAAACCCACATGGACATTCCTGATCCGTGATTTCCAAAGGGACGGCTATGAAACCCGAAGCGGTGGTAAAAGCTGTCCCTTTTATATGCTGCCATCAGGCTGACCATAACCGTTTCACCGTCCATCACATCTTTCTGAATGTAATCCAACACTCTGCCGATCAGTTCTGTCCCAATATGATACCCTTGATAGTCCGGATGCACAATGACATCCGTAATAAAATATGTATATCCACCATCACTGACAATACGTGCCATTCCTACAGGACGTTCTCCATCCATCGCAACACACAAATAAAAAGAGTGCTGCAATGCAATAGATGCACGTTTTTCTGTGACTTGTATCCAGTCAACTGCCGCACGCAGTGCATTATAATTTTCTACCGTGATATTATTTGTAAATGTAATTGTAGATTTCATAGTCATCCTCTTTTCTGTATACTCATGCCTACAGTGTATCGCAATCATAATCTTTTCACAAGTCCCCAAATATATTGTCTATTTTACACTCCGGATGCATACAATGAGAATAGTAATAGTTTCCGCATAAGACACTTGCCGCAAAACAGTGTTCTGCGGACGCAAATTGATTTCAATGCAGGAAAGGGAGAAAGCACCTATGAAACTCATGACCAGGCAAATCCGCACCAGTCTGAAAAATTGTCACAGCGATATGCAGTTGACGCTCGAGGATGACATTAATGTACCTGACAGCAAGCCCGATATTGAACACATCATTAAAATCCAGGGGGAGATCCATGTACAAGAAACCTCAGCTGAGACAGATCGCGCCATTATTCGCGGTCAATTAAGCTTCTCCCTCCTTTATTTAAGCGACGTGGATTTTCGCCAAATACATACTATGCAGGGACAGATTCCTTTTGAGGAAAGCATCAATTTAGAGAACGCCAACCCAGATCAGGAAGTTCACTGTCATTATGATTTGGAGGACTGCCGAGCCAGTCTCATCAACTCGCGCAAGATCAGCGTTCGTGCAATCCTAAGTCTTCATTGCTGCCAGGAAGAGGAACACATACTCGCCATCGGAACCGGCATTGTTTCGGACGATGCAGTGCAGGCAGAGATGGGCGATCCCACCCCGCCGGCCGGTGTTGAACAACAACTGGCACCTATGTCCGTTACCACAATGACCTCCCACCAAAAAGATCTGTTTCGGATCAAAGATGAAACCTCGCTGCCGAAGGGAAAACCAAGTTGCGAAAATGTATTGTACTATGAGCTATCCACGCAGGGTCTTGCAACAAGGCTCGTTGATGACGGTATCCGGATCACCGGCGATCTTCTGATATTTGTTTTATACACCCCCGAAGATGATGAGCGCAATTTGGAATATTTTGAAACTGAATTGCCATTTGACGGCATCGTCTCTTGTAGTGGCTGCCACGAAGATATGGTTGCTGATATTGAAATTGTTCCCGGCAAAAAATCACTGGAATGCCGCAGCGATGAAGACGGCGAAATGCGCATCTTTGATGTAGAACTTTCTTTGCTGCTGGATATCAAGTTCTATGAAGAAGAACATTTCGACTGCTTGCAGGACGCCTACTCCACCTCCTGTGATCTTCGTTTGACTAAGAGCAATTCGCATGCCAAACAATTATTGCTCAAAAATCAGAGTGCAGTACGTGTTTCGGACCACATCAAAGTCAATCCCGAAAAGGACAACATTTTGCAAATATGCAACGCTACCGGAACGATCCAAATTGATGAACAAACCATTGTCACGGATGGTATCTCTATCGAAGGTGCAGTAGAACTGGATATCCTATATATCACCGAAGATGATCTGCATCCGCTAAACGTATTGCAGGCAAGCATTCCTTTTCAACATACCATTGAAGTACGCGGCATTTCTCCGGAAGATGATTACGAACTGCAGACCGACATCAGCAGTATCAATGTACTCATGCTCGACCGTGAAGAACTGGAAGCTAAACTTGTATTAAATCTCTGTGTTCTCGTCTTTACTGAATGCTGTAACGATGTTGTGACTGACATCGAAGAGCATGAAATTGACATGGAAACCTTTCAACAAATGCCGGGATTAGTTTGTTATGTAGTACAAACCGGCGATACACTATGGGATATTGCCAAACTGTTCCGCACCACCACAAATGACATTCGCACAATCAATGAATTAGAGTCTGATGCTGTCACTCCCGGTGACAAACTGATCCTCTTAAAGCAAACAGACGGTATTCTTTAGTGTTGCGAAACATAACTTGAAAGCCTATCAGCATATCTCAGAATAATAAAGAGTCAACGGATCACGCTATATCAGCATGACACAAAACAACAAAAGGCCAACGGATCACATTCTGTCTCTGCTCACATAACAGAAACAGAATGAATCCATTGGCCCCTATCACTTTTTATGTATTTATTACTTGATAACCTTGATCCATCCTTCTGGTGCTTCAATATGACCCATCTGGATACCAGTCAATGTTTCACGTAATTTTGTCATGATCGGTCCCATCTCATCCATACCACTTGGCATGCATATCTCGTTACCATGATCAACAATCTTTCCAACCGGAGAAATAACGGCTGCTGTACCACAAAGTCCACATTCTGCAAAGTCTTTCACTTCTTCAAAAAGAACTTCTCTCTCCTCAACCTCTAATCCAAGATAATCCTTAGCCACTGTTACCAATGAACGTCTTGTAATAGATGGAAGAATACTATCTGATTTTGGTACAACTAATTTATTATCTTTGGTTACAAAAAGAATGTTAGCTCCACCGGTCTCTTCGACCTTAGTACGTGTACCAGGATCCAAATACATATTCTCATCAAAGCCATTCTTATGCGCATCTACAATTGCATGCAAGCTCATTGCATAGTTCAGACCAGCTTTGATATTACCTGTTCCATGAGGTGCTGCACGGTCAAAATCCGAAACACGGATAGTAATTGGCTTTGCGCCACCCTTAAAGTATGGTCCTACAGGAGTCGTGAATACACGAAACTGATATTCACTCGCCGGTTTTACACCGATAACAGCATCACTACCAAACATATATGGACGGATGTACAAGGTTGCTCCAGATCCATATGGTGGTACATAATCTATATTTGCCTCAACTACTTTAGCAATAGCCTCCACAAAACGATCCTCCGGGAATACCGGCATCTCAAGTCTTGCTGCAGACTGTGCTAAACGTTGCGCATTTAAGTCAGGGCGAAAGCACACGATATGACCGTCCTCTGTTGTGTATGCCTTTAATCCTTCAAATACTGTCTGCGCATACTGCAATACACAGGCACACTCGCTCATGGTGATCTGGTCATCCTCAATCAAGGCACCATCATCCCATGCGCCATTCTTGAAGTTGGATACATAACGCTTATCTGTCTTTACATAACCAAATCCAAGATTGTTCCAATCAATGTCTTTCTTTGCCATATTATTACTTCCTTTCCTAATATCCGTTTCAGACAAACTGCGTCTGCCTCAATCGAAATACATTATTTGAACTTCATTTTACGCCTTGATTCTCAGAGTGTCAAGACAAAGTATACAAGTATACTATTTCTATAATTTCGCGAATCCCTTATCCGTCGAATACTCTTAACAAAGGATTCTTTAATCTTCTATCTGACGAATACGATTTACATGTCTTTCTTCTCCCGAAAATTCAGTATTCAAAAACGTATCAACGATCTTTAATGCAAGACCCGGTCCAACCACTCGTGCCCCCATAGCAAGAATATTGGCGTCATTATGTTCTCTCGTTGCCTGTGCGCTAAATGTATCATGACAAACTGCCGCACGAATACCTTTTACCTTATTCGCAGCGATAGAAATCCCAATACCTGTACCACAGATCAAAATGCCCTTGTCACATTCTCCATCTACTATTGCCTTTGCCACTGCCTTGGCATAAACCGGATAATCGCATGGCGACTCATCCAGACAACCATAGTCTTTATACGGAATTCCTTTTCCTTCCAGATATGCTTTCACTTCCTGTTTCAAGCTGTATCCGCCATGATCACTACCCAATGCTATCATCTTTTTCTTCCTCCTCCAATCGGTGTATTGTAAGTCTGATTCTCTCCTCAATCTCTTCAAAGCATTTTTCATATGCTTCCTCTTCCGCTCCGTACGGATCTGACACATCCGTCTCTACTCCGGCAAATTCCCCCAAAGTATAAACCGCATAACCATCTCCATACGTTTCCAAAAATTGTACCTTCTCCGGAAATGTCATTGTTAGGATCAATGTTTTATCAGTTAACTCTTCTTTCTGCAATTGCATTGACTGTGAATGATTTCCCGGCGTCATCTCATGCTTACTAAGCAAAAGATTTACCTTTGGGCTGATCGGCTCCTCAAATAATACAACCAGTCCTCTCGAATATGGCTCCGGCATATAAACAGCCGCCTCCGAACGGTAGATCCCTTCTGCGATGGGACTTAGCAACGTGTTGGATGTGCATACAAAAAATATTTTGTCATATGGTCTCATCGTGTTACGCTCCTTTCACGCCTCAACTATGTGATACCCAGCAGCTTTGAGCATCCGGTTCATAATAGCCTGTCCCAAATTATCATCCTCAAAACTTTCTGCAAAGATATACTCAGCCCCCAAATGATCCATTTCTCTCAATATGTCATATAACCCCGCAGCAATAGATCCCTCACATTTTCTAGAACCAATGCTATAAACAATGCCACTTGGATAACAGTTCGCTGTCTCCTGTGCAGCGATCACTGCTACCTTGTATCCCTCCTTTTGTTTATCATGTACCATCTGTAAGATAGACGCAACGACCTGTTTTGTTTCTCCCTCTACAATCGTCAATTGACCTTTCGGCGCATAATGTCGATATTTCATTCCCGGCGCCTTTGCTACAATCCCCGGCTTAACTTCTCGGCTGAGCACTGCCGGATCAACTTCTACATTTCCCAATACTTCTCGAAGCATCTCCAATGTAATATAACCAGGTCTAAGCACCATTGGCACATTCCCTGTCAGATCCACGATCGTTGACTCCAAACCAATTCCCACTTCTCCGCCGTCAATAATCATATCAATACGCCCCGACAAATCCTCGATAACGTGCTCTGCCTTGGTCGGACTCGGTCTGCCGGATAGATTTGCACTCGGTGCTGCTATATATACTCCAGACTGCCGAATCAATTCTTTAGCAATTGGGTGCGATGGCATTCGTATTGCAACCGTATCCAAACCACCTGTTGTTGATTTAGGCACAATATCTGCTTTTGGCAGAATCATCGTAAGCGGTCCCGGCCAGAATGCTTCCGAAAGCTTTTTGGCCGCTTCCGGGACATCCGCCGCCAGTTCATATAAACTTTTTACCTCTGAGATATGTACGATCAATGGGTTGTCGGACGGTCTTCCCTTGGCCGCGTATATATGATTAGCAGCTTCTTTATGTAATGCATTTCCTCCAAGACCATATACCGTCTCTGTCGGAAACGCCACCAAGCCATCGTTCCGAAGTACCTGACATGCCTCCTGCAACTCCTCATCGCCAAACTGCTCCGGATTGACCTGCAGTATTTTCGTCTCCATTTGAATCCTCTTTTCTTTGCTTAGTTTCCCCAGATTCCCCTAAATAATACAATACCCCCATTCCAATTGCCTGTGCAACCTTTTTCTGATACTCTGCTTCCTGTAACTGCTTTGCTTCCTGCAGATTCGACAAAAAACCACATTCCACAATTACCATTGTGCTCGTTGTATTTTTCAGCAGATAATAATCCGCATTTGCCTTGATCTGTCTGCGATTATCGGGTGCTACATCTCGTTTCAACGTTTCTTGGATCTTAGCGGCCAACTGTTTGCCGCTTTCAGAGGTTGCCTGGTAAAACACCTGCGCCCCTCTCGACGTCGCATCTGTATAGCTGTTTTGATGAATACTGACAACAACATCCGCATCGCACCCATTCATAATGCTGACACGTTTCGCCATATCTGCGCGTTTCTTATTCGTATCAGATTCCTCATATAATCCCTGATCCGCCTCACGTGTCATTATCACCTGACAGTCATTGCGTTCCAATACCTTTTGCAATTGTTTTGCTATTGCCAGATTGATATCCTTTTCGTATACACCATCAACGCCAATCTTACCCGGATCTACTCCTCCGTGACCACTATCGATCACAACAGTGTATTTTGCTGTTTTTTGATTCAATGTATGCACACTGATCCACCGATCTGCATCCATCACCAAAAAACCAACAGACATTAACAAACCAACAATAATTCCAATTCCGTATTTCTTCCCCCATTGCTTCAAAAAAGATACATTATTCATACGCAGGCCACATTGTGGCATCCTCCGCCATTATTCTATACATATCTATGAAGCAAAAAACATACTAATGATAGGAATCCCAATTAATGTTTCACATACTTCTCAATCATATTCCACACAGAGGCATCTTCCAATCCCAGTTTCCAAAAGGCAACTCCACCCAGATTCGCATCCGATACCGCTTTCATCTTAAGTTCCAACGATTTCGCATCCTCGATCCAAATTTTATGAACCGTTCCGCTCTCTGTATATTCTACATAATTCATTCCTGTTGCATCATCCCAAGTTGCCTTTTTGCCAGAATCCTTAAGCACAGTCTGCGCACCTTTCATAGAGCACGCCTCGGATGATAACTTTGCTTTCCCACCCTTTGTCTTCTCTTTCCAATGTCTGGAATAGAACGGCAATGCTATAACCATCTGCTCTGCAGGGACTTCCTCACCTACTTCCTGTATGGAATTCGTCACATAACTGATCGAAGAAACCGGACCGGCTTCCTTACTGCCGGCATAATGCTCATCGTATGACATCGTAATTACATAGTCAGCAACCTCTGCCTGCTCTTTGCGATTATAATATGCCGAAATTCCTCCCGCCGGCGGGTAATTGTCTATAGACAAAACAACTCCATTATTGCGGCACATAATTCCAAGTTCCCTTACAAACTGTATAAAATCCTCGCCGGAATCCTTTTTAACGTTCTCAAAATCAATGTTAATTCCGTCAAGGTCGTATCGTATTGCCTCGGCAATCAGATTCTTGACTAATTTTTGACGTTTGCTCGTTGTACCCAGCACTTTGCCAATCTTCATCTTAGGGCCAAAATCACTGCACAGTGCCCATACCTGTACACCAGCCTGATGTGCCGTCTGCACATAAGAATCGGAAGCCAGTGATGTAACATTGCCATCATTATCCGACGTCTCAAACCAAGTAGGCGCCACGACATTCACACCTTTTGTTGCAGATAATAAACCGGATAATCTTCCATTAGCTGACTGATTCGTCACCTGATGCCACACTAAATTCACCTGCTTATCCATTAGGATATGGCTATAGGACTCTTCACGAAACGTTGTTTCTGACTGTTTCTTATAGGTTTCCTTCATCTTCTTAGCCTGTACGTATCCTATCACACCGGACTCAGACATCACTTTCATAAATCCTGTGTCCTTATTTTCACCGGCAAGAACACGAAGCTTCTGTCCCGACTTTACATCTTGCAGGATCGGACTCTTAATGCTCTGTTTATTGCGGATCTGCACATCATCCTTCGCATCCGCATAGCTTATATCCTTATTGTATACCGTGTGGATCACAATACGATTTGGCTTTTTGTATTGTTTATAATCCATCGCCGTGTACTGCTTAACATAGTCCAAAGCCACATAAACAACATTGTCCTGTGCTACAGCAATTGTATAATCCTTGCTATCACGGCTTTTATTATTAATATAACAATCTTTACTGTTTAATGCAGCGGAGATCAGCTTGGTCGAAGTTGTATATAACAGCATATTTTCATTGGCATCCCAATAAAAACGATGATTTAACTTCTCTGTCACAAATTCTCTATCTACATAAATATGACCATCTTTCTCGATAGCTTTTAGTCCACATATATCATCTTCCAGCACAACCGGCATCATCCCCTGATCGGTCACCTGAAAATACTTTGTCAGACTCATGTGCGTTTTGTTTGGTGCAAATTTCTTAAGCATGATCACTGCAAGGATTGCTGCCAAAGCCAAAAGCACAACCACTACTCCAATGGTAATCCTCTTCTTGTTCTTCATTCGTCAAAGCCCTCATTTCTTAATCGTACTAGTCATACAACAATACTCTGTTTTAGTATACCACTTTTCCCTCTATCGGGCAAACTGAAATATCGGAGAGACATCGGGGCCTTGACGTCTCTCCGAAAAAGGTTGTGTGCGAAGTTTCGCACAGACATACATTCCCGTTATCAGCCATCCTGCCAATAAACGGTTTTACTCAAAATTCCGTAATATGATCAAAATCAATCTCACATATTTTGCCTGCTTCATCGCCAACATAACTCTTCATGTAATAATGATCCTCCATGACCTGATGCAGCACTCTGGCATCCCTCGTCGAATAGAGCACACCGTCTACCCGCACCGGCACACCAACGCGCTCTGCATCAGATATTTCGGAAATCACCCAAGAATACATTGTCTCCCGCAGACCTGTTGATTTTCTCTCCAATTGCTTATCCCCCTTTGCTCGATGACAGTACGACTTTTCTGAACATTGGTTGTATATTGTGACATGTCAATCTTTCATACTGCTCACCCATGCTCCTGCAGTTCATAAATCATAAACCACAGGGCTCAAATCGCTCATATGAAAATCACAATTTCCATATAAACCATACTTGAATCACTGAGAATCGAATCCCTATCATACGCCGCAATCGGAACCTTTTGGTTATTTCAGAATACACTGCTATTATGCGAGACACAGTGTTTGAAACAAAAGTATCATATCCGTCCTTTTAACGAAACATCATCACCTCCTACACATCGGGTTCGTTTCTCTGAGGGCATTATATGCTCCCTGCAAACATTCTGGCAATACCAAATCGACAAATTGACATTAGAAAACAACCTCTAAACTTTGTTAGTATTTACCAACTTTTTGTTTTTTTTGATAGATTTTAAATAGATTTCAAAATATTTGGAGAAATTGAGAATATTCTCCACGTATGCTTTTGTTCAAACTGACGAAATCTATAATTAGCATATTTCATTCCATTTTAAGTACATAGACAAAGCAGCTTTGATCCGATAGCAGACTTTCCTATCGTTTGACTTCTTTTCAGTATTATTTTATACTGAATATATAAAGAACATAGGTCGGTATGACAACTCATCCCGACCGCATATTCTAGCTTTTTATAAGGCTTAATATTAATTATTGACGAAGGGAAGTGAGCCTATGCGAATTGAAAAAATCAATGAACATCAGATCCGTTGTACGTTGTATCAAAAAGATTTAAAGGACCGCGAAATCCGCATTAGCGAATTGGCATACGGAACCGAAAAAGCTCGGGCTCTTTTTCGAGATATGATGCAGCAAGCGTCCTACGAATTTGGATTTGAGGCAGATGATATTCCATTAATGATAGAAGCAATTCCAATGCTTCCGGATGCACTTATTTTGTTGATCACCAAAGTGGAAGATCCCGATGAATTGGATACCCGCTTTTCAAACTTTACTGACGATCCGTCAGAGCATTATTTGGATGATTCCTCGACAGATGATTTTGTAATCATTAACGATGACGAAGAGTTTGATGCAGATGACTTTGATATCGATGGACCGGATTCCGCAGAGGATATGAATATTGAGCAAATGCTCAATAAAGTTAATTCTCAAACAAAATGGCCCGGTCATGGCAAAGCAGATGCCGTCCTGGATCAGCTTTTCCATGGTAATGTGCAAAAAGAATCGAAGGACAACAAAGCCACTGCCGACAAGAACAAACCCGACATCAATTTGGAACACCCTATGGAACCAGATGTAGATGTTAATGAGGCACTTGTAGATATTACCCGTATATTCTCATTCTCCTCTCTCGAGAAACTGGTCGAAATGTGCGAGCATTTACGCAACTTTTATAATGGACCTAATACAGCTTACCGCTCCACCTCTTCGGGTAAATATTATATCATTTTGCATAGAGGGATTTATGACCTTGCCCGCTTTGCCAGAGCTGAAGCTGTTGCAGCCGAGTACGGTACACCTTGTCCGAACAATCATGCTGCTCCGCAGTTTCTCGCAGAACATTGTGAAGTTTTGATCGCCGACCGCGCTGTTCAAGTTCTTGGCACCCTCTAAATGACGGATATAAACATCAAAAGCCATTGCTTAACTGATAAGCGACTGCCCCAATGTCAATCTTTCGGGCAACCTATCAAAGCAATGGCTTTTTTATGATTGTTTACTATAAAAACAGTTCTATTATGCCTCTTTCTTGGCCAGATACTCATTTACATTTACAACAAGCTCATCTGCGTTCATGCCATGAACCATAGCCGCTTCATCCAATGTCTCTCCCTGTGCAGAAGGACATCCGATGCAGTGCATTCCTGATGCCATAAGAATTGCTGCAATGCCCGGATCAATTTTAAGCATATCTGCGATTATCATATCTTTATTAATTGTTGCTGCCATATTTATTACCTCCATTATATGATATATTCAGCGATACAGGCAGAATGACTGCCGTTCGCTTAAGTACGCACCGATTATAACACTCTCTTTCTATAAAAACAAGCTGTAATTTTTTATTACTGATTCATAACGAAAAAAAGCAGTCAGTCTGTCATTCATCAACAAACTGGCTGCTAATTTTGTTTATAGTTGTTTCAACCATAAATTAAGCCTCAGAAATTGCTCCGGATGGGCATGTTCCTGCACAAGCTCCACAAGAAATGCAGCTATCTGCATCAATTTCATAATGAGCCTCACCCTCAGAAATTGCTCCTACAGGGCATCCACCTGCACAAGCTCCACAGCTTACGCAATCATCACTAATAACATATGCCATTATAAAGTACCTCCTTTTGATTTAAGTATGGCTTAATTTTAATACAATTCATCTAAAATGGCAACCCCCAAAATTCTCCAAACGCCCTGTTTTACTGGGTTAGACGCAACTTACCAAACGTACGTTTACGCCCAATATCTTATTTAAGCTTTTAAAAAAGCGCGTGTTTTCGATAGCGCTCGGCAAGTAGTTGCAACTAACTCCGTTAATTTGTCAAGATGATTTATTGATATTTTTTATCATTAATTCAAACTTTACACATTTGAAGCTGCTGCTTGTTTTTCCGGAAAGAACATTATATGATAATAACCACATATACCATAAATAGAAATGAGGACTTCAATGAACAATTATAAATTAACAATACAATATGATGGCACACGCTACAGCGGTTGGCAAAAGCAGGGCAATACTGCTGATACGATCCAAGGTAAAATTGAAAACGTATTGCAAAAATGGCTGAAAGAAGACATTGAGATCCATGGATCCGGCCGCACGGATGCCGGCGTCCATGCCCTATGTCAGGTGGCCAATTTCAAAACATCTGCTACCTTATCGTGTCCACAGATCATGGTAGCGCTTAACCAATATTTACCGCTAGACGTTCGGATCACAAGCGTGACACAGGTGGATCCACGATTTCACGCACGCCTCAATGCTAAGCAGAAACACTACTGTTACCAAATTGACAACGGCTCTGCCGCTGAAGTGTTTGAGCGAAAATACATGACTCGCTTTGCAGATACGGACTATTTCTATAAATTATGCAGACAAACCGGTCACTTATTCGCCACATTTGGCGATAGTTCTGTCAACACGGATATTTCAAGACCGTCTGAAAGAAACAATGTGGCATCCAACAACACAATGCCGCCTCAAATAATATACGATTTGAAAGCAATGCAGAAAGCCGCTGCCCTGTTGTGCGGCGAACACGATTTCAAAAGTTTTTGCGATAATAAGCGTATGAAGAAGTCAACCGTCCGTACAATTACGAATCTGACCATTCGAAATGAAAATAACAAAATGATACTTGACTTTTATGGGAATGGCTTTTTGTATCATATGGTACGCATTCTGACCGGCACTCTGTTAGAAGTTGGCATTGGGCTAAAAAGTCCTGAAGATATCCCTGCCATTCTACAGGCACAAAAAAGAGAGGCAGCCGGTTTCACTGCCCCTCCACAAGGATTATTTCTTATGAATGTTACTTATTAGCCGTTCTCAGCAAATGCATCCAAGATAGCATCTGCTGGCACTACTCAACTAATGTATCTAAGATGGCGCCTGCGACTTCCTCTTTTGTCATTTTCGGCAGCTCGCGGGCTCCTTCTCTTGTGATCAAGGTCACCACATTTGTATCAACGCCAAACCCGGCTCCTTCTACTTTCAAGTTGTTCGCAACAACCAGGTCCAAATGCTTTTTATCCAATTTTTTGCGGGAATTTTCCAACATATTCTCTGTTTCCATAGAAAATCCGCATAAGATCTGTTTCTCTGTGCGATGTTCTCCCAAATAACCCAAAATGTCTTTCGTGCGTGTAAGTGCAATCGCTGCTTCCCCATCTGTCTTTTTGATCTTATTGTCTGCTACAGTAGCAGGTGTATAATCGGCCACTGCAGCGGCTTTGATAATAATATCCTGCTCTGCCATGCGGGAAGTAACTGCCTGAAACATGTCTTCTGCGCTTTCTACCGGAACGACATCTACAAAGAGCGGCGGCTCTAAAGAAACCGGTCCGGACACAAGTGTCACCTGCGCGCCTCGCTGCATAGCAACTCTCGCAAGCGCATATCCCATTTTACCTGTGGAACGATTAGAAATAAAGCGTACCGGATCAATTGCTTCGACGGTCGGACCGGCAGTAACAAGTACTTTTTTGCCTTCCAGATCCTTTTCGAAGCGAATCTCACGTAAAATATATTCCAATAAAACTTCTTCCGATGGGAGCTTACCCGCCCCAACATCTTTACAAGCCAGATATCCAACTGCCGGAGCAATAATTTCATAACCATAATGACGAAGTTTCTCCAAATTATCTTGAACGATTAGATTTTCGTACATGTTGGTATTCATCGCCGGAGCAATGATCTTTTTACATTTGCACGCCATGACAGTTGTTGTCAACATGTCATCCGCAATGCCGCCTGCAATCTTTCCAATAACATTCGCAGACGCCGGAGCGATCAACACCACATCCGCCTGTTTTGCCAGCGCGACATGCTCTACACTATATTGAAAATTGCGGTCAAATGTATCAACCAGACATTTGGTACTTGTCAATGTCTCAAATGTGATCGGATTAATAAAATTGGTCGCATTCTTCGTCATTAATACGTGTACCTGCGCATGCATCTTCACAAGCATACTTGCCAGATTTGCGATCTTATATGCTGCAATACTCCCTGTCACACCGAGTACCACCGTTTTTCCTTTAAGCATCTTTCTTTCCTCCATGCGATATCTGTCTACCACATCGTTTCAAACTAATTCGTTATTCTGCCTTATTGCACCGGGCCAAGCTAATTCGTTATCCCGCCTTACTGCACCGGGCCAAACTAATTCGTTATCCCGCCTTACTGCACCGTTTCAAACTAATTCGTTATTCCACCTTACTGCACCGGGCCAAGCTCTCCGTGCTTCTCATAACGCGACACTTGATGAATCTTATTTTCTTCATCCACAAAGACCACCTTTGGCCGATGCGTTTTGGCTTCTTCCGGGGTCATTGATGCATAACACATAATGATCACATGGTCACCCACCTGAACCTGTCGTGCTGCTGCACCATTTAAGCAGATCATTCCACTGCCGGCTTCACCACAGATCGTATATGTCTCAAAACGATTGCCATTCTCTACATCAACAATCTGTACCATCTCATATTCTAAGATCCCAGCCGCATCCATCAGCTCCGGATCGATCGTTATACTACCAACGTAATTCAGTTCCGCCTGCTTTACAACCGCACGGTGAATCTTTCCTTTTAGCATCGTAAGTTCCATAAGAATCCTCCATTCTTTTGCTTTGCAAAGTTTTTCTCAAAATCTCCGCATAATTTTTACTGTCGTATCCTGCACCTCAATGCTACTTTTCCGTAATAAAATTATCGATCAGACGTGTCTTTCCAATATATACAGCCATTGCCACAAGAACCGGCTCCTTAACCGTCTCTACCGGCTCTAATGTATTCCAGTCAACAACTTCTACATAATCAACCTTTGCAAGAGGTTCCGTTGCAATCTCATCCAAAATGATCTGACGGATCTTCGCTGCATCTGCCTCACCCGCCTTTAGGGCTTCCTTACCCTTTGCCAAAGACTTGCTGAGGATCAGCGCTGCTTCACGCTCCTGTGCACTTAAGTACGTATTGCGAGAACTCTTAGCCAATCCATCCTCTTCTCGAATGATCGGGCAGCCGACAATCTCAATACCAAAGTTCAGATCACTTACCATATGACGGATCACTGCAAGCTGCTGTGCATCCTTCTGCCCAAAATATGCTTTGTCCGGTACAACAATGTTAAACAATTTGGACACAACCGTACACACACCGCGGAAATGAATCGGTCTTGTTTTGCCACAAAGACCACCCGTCAGCGTTGTCATATCAACAAAAGAAGAAAAATCCTTGTGGTACATTTCGCTTGGATCTGGATGGAAAATAAGACTTGCACCTGCTTTTTCACAAAGTGCTGCATCACGATCCATATCACGTGGATAGCTTTCCAAATCCTCTGATGGGCCAAACTGCATTGGATTTACAAATACACTGACAACGACACGATCATTTTCTGCAACCGCACGGTCGATCAAACTCTTGTGTCCTTCATGGAGATATCCCATTGTTGGGACAAGACCCACTGTCAGTCCCTCCTTACGCCATTGTTTTACCTGCTCTCTGACTTCCGCTATTGTCTCTACTATTTTCATGATCCCATGTCCTTTCTGCTCTCAATTAATACAATTTATCTAAAACATCATCGCTGATCTGGAACGTATGCTCCTGTGCCGGATAACTTCCTGCTCTCACTTCATCGCCATACGCCTGAAATGCTTCTTTCATAACGCTTCCGACATCTGCAAAACGCTTTACGAACTTCGGCACATAATCTGAAAACATACCTAACATATCCTGATAAACCAAAATCTGTCCGTCACATCCTGCACCCGCACCAATACCGATCGTCGGGATTGTCAATTTCTTCGTAATAATAGAAGCTAATTTCGCCGGAATGCATTCCAATACAACCGCAAAAGCACCTGCTTCCTGTACAGCCAAAGCATCCTCGATCAGCTTTTTAGCTGCCTCTTCGCTCTTGCCCTGCACTTTATTACCGCCAAATGCATTAATAGACTGCGGTGTCAGTCCCAAGTGTCCCATAACCGGGATACCCGCTGCCGTAATTGCCTTTATCTGTTCTACAACAGCAGCTCCACCTTCCAGTTTTACAGCGTTTGCGCGACCCTCTTTCATTAATCTGCCGGCATTCATAACCGCATCGTAAACCGATGTCTGGTACGACATAAATGGCATGTCAACCACAACCATAGTATCTTTGGTTCCTCTTGCAACGGCTGCTCCATGATGGATCATGTCTTCCATCGTCACAGAAATCGTATCCTCATAACCAAGAATAACATTCCCTAAAGAGTCACCCACCAAAATACCGTTAATGCCTGCTTCATCCATTAATTTTGCGGTGGAATAATCATATGCGGTGAGCATCGTTAATTTCTCACCTTTTTCTTTTGCTGCCTGAAATGTACTTACTGTGTTTTTCATGTTTCGTCCTTTCCGGATATCCGCTGCTCTTCAGTCGGATTCCTATCACTTAACTCAAAAAGCTGTCGCATGGCAGTATCATCTCGTCCCTTATATTTTTGTTCTGCGATCTTAACCAATACTTTGCCAAGCACTCGGTACACTTCCCCCGCCTCGCTGTCTGCCAAGGCGTCTAAGTGTTTATGAACCGTTTCTGTATCACCACGATCTACCGGTCCTGTCAGAGCCGCTACCGGTCCCTTGTCCAACATATTGGACACATTACCCATAACAAGCGGACGAAGCAATCCAACGCTGTCCTCTCGTGCAAAACCACACTGTTCCAACAGATCCAACACAGTTTGAAACAATGCAATCATATCATTGCTCACCATCGCCGCCGCTGCATGATATTTTACCTTGTTCTCTGCCTGCAGATAAAGCACGGTATGTCCTAATTCACGAAACATCTGTGCCAGTGGTTCATATGCTGCCGGCATTCCCTCTGCCACCAAATAAGCAGTTGAAAAATTTTGATAGGAAGTAAATCGATCGCTGAACGCGTACATCGGATGAATCGAACAACCAACAGCTCCGGTCTGCTCAATTCCAGAAAATACATTAGATGACAAAGAGCCACTACAGTGGCACAAAATTTTACCTGTTAAATCGTATCCTGCAATGCAATCCCATACTTCACTGATCACGCCATCCGGCGTCGTGATCATCAGGGTGTCGCTCGCTTCTACAATATCCTGCAATGATTTATAAACCGTTGTACCGGTAAATTCTGCTGCTTGCACAGCACTCTGCGTAGTTTTACTATAGAAGCCCGTCACTTCTACACCGGCGTCACCGAGGTATTTTCCCATCGTTACGCCTACACGGCCTGCTCCAATAATACCAATTCGCATATCATCAAACCTTTCTATGCTCTACGCACTTGTCTCTGATGCAGTTTCTCTCGAATACCGCTCATTCCTTGTGCAATTGTAATTGCCATAAAGATCACTTAACGTCTTTCCTCATTATACAACCGCACAATCAGACAAATAATAGCACAGTCTCTTTTTTTTGTAAAGAAGTTAACTGCCTCCGGTATGTTTTGCTCTGCATCCCTCTACGCTACGAGCATTTTCCTATACCATTAAAAAAAGTAAGAAGCAGGGCTTACGCCCTGCCTCTTACATTACGTAATAATGCTTTAAGTACATGTAAAACCAGCCTCATAGAAGAGACCAATTCCTTTTTCTACAATTACGAAACAGTTCTAAAACAGTTCCGTTGGCCTGTATTATAGAAAAATATCTGCACAGAAAGGAGCAAAATTATTTCTGAGGACCTGCAGCAACAAGTGCCTTACCAGCCTCATTACCCTCGTACTTGGCGAAGTTCTTCACGAATCTGCCTGCAAGATCCTGAGCCTTAGCTTCCCAATCAGCAACATCTGCATATGTGTCACGAGGATCTAAGATTCCGCTGTCAACACCCGGAAGCTCTGTAGGAACTTCGAAGTTGAAGTGTGGAATTGTCTTTGTTGGAGCCTTGTTAATGTCTCCGCTAAGGATTGCATCAATGATTCCACGAGTATCCTTGATAGAGATACGCTTACCGGTACCATTCCATCCTGTATTAACAAGATATGCCTTAGCACCACTCTTCTTCATCTTCTTAACAAGCTCTTCAGCATACTTTGTAGGATGCAGCTCCAAGAATGCCTGTCCGAAGCAAGCGGAGAATGTAGGAGTTGGCTCTGTGATTCCACGCTCTGTACCTGCAAGCTTAGCTGTAAATCCAGACAAGAAATAGTACTGTGTCTGCTCAGGTGTCAAAATAGATACCGGAGGAAGTACACCGAACGCATCTGCAGAAAGGAAGATAACGTTCTTAGCTGCTGGTGCAGAAGAAATAGGACGAACGATATTCTGGATATGATCGATCGGATAAGATACACGAGTATTCTCTGTTACGCTCTTATCTGCGAAATCAATCTTACCATTCTCATCCAAAGTAACGTTCTCAAGAAGAGCGTCACGCTTAATTGCATTGTAAATATCCGGCTCGGACTCTTTGTCAAGGTCAATAACCTTAGCATAGCAGCCACCCTCGAAGTTGAATACACCGTTGTCATCCCAACCATGCTCATCGTCACCGATCAAGAGACGCTTAGGATCTGTAGAAAGTGTAGTCTTACCTGTTCCAGACAAACCGAAGAAGATTGCTGTGTTCTTGCCGTCCTTGTCTGTATTAGCAGAGCAGTGCATAGAAGCCATACCCTTAAGTGGGAGATAGTAGTTCATCATAGAGAACATACCCTTCTTCATCTCACCGCCGTACCATGTATTAATGATAACCTGCTCACGGCTTGTGATGTTAAATGCTACTGCTGTCTCAGAGTTTAATCCAAGCTCTTTGTAGTTAGATACTTTTGCCTTAGAAGCGTTGTAAACAACGAAATCCGGCTCGAAGTTCTCAAGCTCTTCTGCGGAAGGCTTAATGAACATGTTTGTTACGAAATGAGCCTGCCAAGCAACCTCAACGATGAAACGGATAGCCATGCGAGTGTCTTTGTTAGCACCACAAAATGCATCTACTACATAAAGTTTCTTATTAGAAAGCTCTTTCTTAGCAAGATCTTTCAAAACTGCCCAATTCTCCTCAGAAAGCGGATGATTGTCATTAGCATACTCATCAGAAGTCCACCATACAGTGTCTTTAGAGTTCTCATCCATAACGATGTACTTATCTTTAGGAGAACGACCTGTATATACACCTGTCTTTACGTTAACTGCACCAAGCTCACTCTCCTGACCCTTCTCATAGCCTGTGAGATCTGCCTTAGTCTCCTCCTCGTATAACAACTCATAAGAAGGATTGTGCACAATTTCAGTTGTTCCAGTGATTCCATACTGTGTTAAATTAATTTCTGCCATCTTGAATCTAACTCCTTTTCTTATAATATAGTGTGATAACATTGCGGCTGTCATGCCTCTTTCCCGCATAGATCAAGCATTTGCACGCTGTCCCTGCAGTGGACCTTTTTCAGCCATCGCAACCATTATACATGATTTGTCAAGAAAAAGCACTAAAAAAATAAATTTTATCCAAAAAAAGGCAAATTGACGAGAAACTTTATCGACAATCTGCCTTTTTTATGAATTATTTGGCAACGGTTCGATCTGTCGGATCGTAGTAGCCGCGCTTTGACTTCTTGATCTTCTTTGCCTTTGGTTTCTGAAATGGTCCTTTGGAAAATTTATCTCGAATCGTCGTTATCGACTGATGTGCATGATCGTAAATCCATTTGGCATCCTCCACCTGCAGACGAATACATCCATGCGATGCCGCCTTGCCAAGCTTGCGGTATTCTGCCGCTTGCAAAGAATAGTGATTGCCCAAACGATCATAGGTTACTGAATGGAACATGTAAGGACCCGAATATCTGGTCGCATACTGGCCGTTCGAATTGTAACGCAGCACATGCCACCGTCCGGAACGACTCAAAGAATATGTCCCCTTACGCGTTGTGTGTCCGCTCATGCCCACCGAACAAACCATTGCTTTGACCGGAATGATGAACCCCTTTGCACCATCTTTTGCGTAGATCGTAACCATATTATCCCGCAGGCTGACTCTGATCTGATAACGCGCTTTACTGCCAAGCTTTTTGGTTGGATCAGACCGACGGCCTTTCTTATCAAAATACAACTTATATTTTTTGCCTTTGATACGTACATATTTCCAACCATTACATACAGCATAACCGCTCTTTTGGCTAAAGAAATAATAGTCTTTTTTGATCTTGCGGTAGCCCTTCAAACGGTTTCCTGCACTGTTATTATAGTATTTATAAGTTTTGCTGCCTTGCGTCTCTGTATGCCAGCCCGGTGAATTGTCAGATTCCTGTTCCTCCTCAAGAATATCCAAATCCTGCTCAGCTGCGGCCGCAAGGCGAGTTAATGGATCGGCCTTCTGACTTTCTGCTGCCACACTGCCGGCACTATCGGAAATCATATAATGGTTTGTTCCTATGCAGACACCTGCTGCCAGTAAAACACCGCACAATCCCACTATAATTCGATTATTTTTAAATACTTTTTTCAAATCAGTTCTCCTTATACTTTTCTCTCATTATTGTATCAATAGTGTTTTTATCATATCATCTCTAATCTTTTCATACAACACAAATGTCATATAATTTTATCCGGTCAACCGCCAAACCTGTATTATATATTTACGATGCAGCCAGACGATCTCTTGCCACCACAAAAGGCACCTCCCCCAACGACAGGAAAAATGTGTGAAATCTTTTGTCGCTGTACTGTTTGCCCCATTTCGCCTTCGCTTGTTTCTGCAAATCAATAATCTCCAAATATCCGAGCGTATACTGCATATATCCCGCCGGTTCAGCAACAACTGCATCAAATATCGTCCGGCAGGCCGTCTTGTCATAGCCAAAATCCGTCAGATAATCTCGCACTTCCGCCTCTGTCCAGCCATTATAATTAACCTCCAGATCAACCTTTGCATAAATCGCTAACGTAAGCAGCGTATTTGTTTTCAAAAAACTTGCCAGATTTTTCGTCAAACCTGCCAGAGAATAACTGTACAATTCCGCATAAGTCCCCCATCCTTCTGTGTAACCGCCGATGTTCACGACGCTCCGCACCGGCAAAGGATTCTGCGACTGGTAAAAACAATTTTGATATAAATGTCCCGGATAGCCTTCATGTGCAATCGTTGTAAACGCTTTCGTAAGGTCATACTTTGCATTCCCGTTCAAATAAATCACATTGTCCTGATATGCATCTAATGGTGTTGTCAAATAAAATGCCGGACTAATATGTTCTTCTAACGATTTGTCAACATACTTCATTTGGCAAGACACTTCCGACGGCAGATCAGGAAATGATTTCTTGATCTGTTTCTTTAGATACTGCAACGTTTTGTCCGGCTCCTCTTCCGGGTATTTTACAGATAACGCTTTCTCATAAATAGAACCGTCCTTGACCAACAAATCGGACATTATATTTTTATTATCCTCAATCGTTTGATCCAATAATTTTAAAATATTTTTCATACTTCGATCAGTTCCCACCATTGAACGAACCAGATGCTGATAATATGCTTTTCCCTTCGGCAAATTACAAAGACCTGCCTGATTTTTGCCGGTATCTGCCAATTCTTCCAAAGCTTTGATCAGCTTTTGATAAGCAGGGATCACGTTCTGCAGCACCGCGGAACGATTGCGTTTTGCGTAATCTGCTTTCTGCTCTGCCGTAAGCGTCAGACCGCTCAGTCTCTCCGGAAAAGTCGTGATCATAAAATTCTTCTCCGGCAGTGCAACAAATTCCTTGCACTGCGTTATAATATCTTGCGCCGTGCGCTTGCTCATAAATAAACCTTCTTTGGATCTTTGTTGCTCAAATGTAATAATTTCATCAAAATAATCCGGAATTTTCTGCAACAGTTGAAGATAGGTATCAACACTCTCTTTGTCCCAAAAATGGTACTCTGTGAGTATGACCGGAAGTTGTGTCTGTGTCCCTGTTGTTGGACTCAACGGTTCCTGATATTCGTCTACATTATCCCCTGACAGATCTTGTTTCCACACCGTATGTAAAACGTCATACGCCAACTGCTGCTCTTCATTTAACTTGTCATAATCATAACGCTCTAAAACTGCCAGTTCGTTTTCTGTCAGCATCCGTGCATTTTGCATTGCCTCCTTCGTATAATGCCCTAACGCAGGTTTCACATTCTTTATCCCATAATCCGTAGGATTTTTTAATGTATAATTTAATGTAATTCCATCACTGGTCACATTTTCCCGAAACACCTCTTGCAAAAACTGTTCAAAATCTGCACGAACCTCCTTTTTGCTTCGCGAATCATGAACGCTCGGATGCGACAATACATTGTCATCCTCCATCGAATAAATCGATGTTTTCCATCCCTTTTGCTGCCTGCCATAACACAACAATGTGCCACATGCTACAATGACAAGAAAACAGCTTACCATAATCTTTGCCGCTGTTTTTTTTGTATAAAACCGCTGTTTGCTTCTTCCTACATATTTTGCCATCTACCGAATGCCCCCACATTTATATTGCTATTTATAAAATTCTGACACTTTCCATCTCAGGAATACTTTCACAACCACATATGGGTCTGAGAAGTTATTATTAAGCGCTCCATCTTCACACAGTAAAAACTGCCGTATGGCCACATATTGCTTATTATGACCATAATATGCCATCCATTTTGCAGCCAACAAACTAAATTGTTCTGCCATCAGGGGGCTAAGACAATTGCCGCAGAACGCAAAGTTTTTGTGTGATTTCTTATTTTGTTTAGTCTCTGATGAATACATGCCTGAAGGAATGTCTGAGATGTCCCGGTTTAGCAAGGTATCATCGATTTTTAGACGGGACGCTTTCGCTACGATGCGCTACGTCACGTTACTTAATGTCTCTGAAATACGAGACATAAGTAACGACGAGCGCAAAGTCCCTTTCAAAAATGATGATTACCTTGCTTCCGGGACTTCGAGTTTCCGTAAGGCATGTAAATCAAACATCAGAGATAAACAAAATCTAGAAATCACCTAAAACGAAAATGCGGCAAGACAATTGCTATAGTTCCCTGATGGCGGAATCCACCAGGTAGTGGCTGCAAAATGCGATATAGCTATCGACATAATAAGCAATATGTGGCCTGTTAGCGTCTATGGACGTGTGAAGTTCGAGTTAAATACATGTATATGAATTAGCATTCAAATTATTCCGGGAATCACATTTCACCGCCACGTACATATATATGAATTAGCACGGAAATTATTCCGGCAATAAATAGAGAAAGAAAGGATACTCGCAATGAATAACAGAAGTGAGATGAATGTTTGCTGTAATTCCTGCTCCCGTCCTAGTACAGACTGCCCGAACACTGATCCCTTACGCGGCATGCCTCTAGGTATTGGCTATGTTCCTGTCCAAGAATGGGGACAGACGTATTGTCCTGATAAAGCATTACAACGCGGAACTATTTTTCCACCACTGGATCTGCCGTTTTGCGGCTGCATCCCTAAAGGATTTCGCTGTCAAAAAGGAGGTCTCTCATGAACGGAAATAAAATGAATGGGATGAACGGCTGTGGCCGCAGCAATCAGATGAATCGGCCGAACAATGGCTGTGGCTGTGGCAACCAAATGAACCGACCGAACAATGGCTGTGGCTGTGGCAATCAAATGAACCGACCGAACAATGGCTGTGGCTGCAGCAATCAAATGAATCGGCCGAACAATGGCTGTGGCAACCAAATGAATCAGCCGAACAATGGCTGTGGCTGTGGCAACCAAATGAATCGACCGAACAATGGCTGTGGCTGTGGCAACCAAATGAACCGGCCGAACAATGGCTGTGGCTGTGGCAACCAAATGAACCGGCCGGACAATGGCTGTGGCTGTGAATCTGTGGATTTTTCACAAAATCTTATGAATTTGTGTCGCGATGATCTTCTCAAAGTAATTAACGAAGTCAGCTTCGCTATGTATGACTGCTGCCTGTTCTTAGATACACACCCTATGGATTCTTGTGCATTGGATTATTTTCAAAAAATGAAGAAAAAAAGAAAAGCAGCCATGGATATTTATACACGCAAGTTTGGTCCTCTTGTCCTTGACTGCGCCGGTGATGGCTGCACTTGGGACTGGGGACAGGAGCCTTTGCCTTGGGAATAATCGGGCATTAAAGGGCAACACAAGTTTAAGAATATATGAGAACGTTTTTTGTTGCGTTTCTTAAATTATAACTTCGAAAGGAAACTAAATTATGTGGAATTATGAAAAGAGACTGCAGTATCCTGTGAAAATCACACGCTGCGATCCAAAAGCTGCCATGATCATAGCAAGTCAATATGGTGGTCCTGACGGCGAAATTGGTGCTTCCATGCGATATCTGTCACAGCGTTATTCCATGGAAAACCGCATTGCGGCCGGAACGTTGACTGACATCGGCACCGAGGAATTGGCCCACTTAGAGATGGTTGCAACCATCATCTGCCAATTAACCAAGAATCTTACTCCGGAAGAAATCAAGGCTTCTGGATTTGACAAATATTATATCGATCACACCTTAGCCATTTGGCCACAGGCCGCAAGCGGCGAGCCTTTCAGTGCCAGCCAGTTCCAGAGCACCGGCGATACGATCACAGATCTTTACGAAGATATGGCGGCTGAGCAAAAAGCACGCTTAACTTACGACAATATTCTCCGTCTTGTGAAGGACCCAGAGATTGCAGATCCGATTCGCTTTTTAAGAGAACGTGAAATTGTTCATTTTCAGCGCTTTGGTGAAGCGCTCCGCAAAGTACAGGATGAACGAGACTCACGCAACTTCTATGCCTTCAACCCACAAATCGATAAGAAATCATGCTAAAATTACATTGGGTTGAAGGCATTGCATTCCAACCCGCAGATCAATAAGAAATCATGCTAAAATTACATTGGGTTGAAGGCATTGCATTCCAACCCACAAATTGATAAAATATTATGTTATAATTACTAACTACTTCCCATATCGGAGGTTACTGGCCGATCCACATATTGTTATTATTTTATTGGTAAAATAGCAATATGTGGCCAGGCAGTAAATTGGGATACGCGAGAGTTGTATGATGCTTATAGGGAGATTGTAAAATGAAAAAGAAACTTAGAGAAGCAAGAATAACGTTTGTAAAACATTTTAAATATTCACCAAATTTTCCGTCTGCAATGGATTTTGATCAGGATGCCTATGCAGAAGAACTGTTAAAATGTGTCGAAGATGACTTTGATTATACAATTAAAAAATATGGAACAAAGATTCCGGAAGAGATGCCTGAACCTGAAATAATTTGGGATTAACTACCACCAGCCAGACACTAAAATTGACAAGTATTGTTTAAGATAGTATATTTTTTTGCTGAGGAAGAGAAGAAACTTAAAGAAGAAAGTGACAAGTTAAAGGAATGGCCAAAACTTGTATAGGATACCACCAGTCTCTCTCGGACAGTAGCAAGCCCTTTTTATTATACCTTTTTATTCTATAAACTTCTTGTTTACGTGACCTACTTTTCCCTTGTATCGTACTTTAGCATCAGTAGCGTTTTCCGCCTCATGCATATATTTTTCATTCTGCTGTACTTCACGATTTGCCTTAAGCTATTCAAAATATTAGACAGCACCTTATGCTTATCTTGCAAAGCAGTCAAACTATTGGCATTCTCTGCATATTTTTCCTTAACAAGACCCAATTCAGATCTCATTGTAGCTAATTTTTTACTACACGCTGTCACTGCACTTTTAAACTCTTTTTCCCCATCTAATACAATCGATGCCCCAATCTTTGCTTTATTTGTCATAAATTCCCCCACTTAAAAGGAGACCTTTTACAGTCTCCTAATCGCTTTTCTTTATATTTCTATTTTCACCTGGCTATTTTTCAAGTTTTGACCAGTTCTCCAATCTGTCCATATATTCATTTTCCCTCTCTTCGTCCATTTCTCGACATAACTTCTGATATGCAGTCGGCTGCTCAACATCCTGTTTGTGATGGAATACCATTTGCATCAATGTCAATACAACCATGGTCATACCCATTACCATGACACAATATCCGCAAAATGTGTTTATAAACACATTGACAAAAAAACCAAAAAACGAAAATGCTAATCCCAAAAATATATCCTTGCCATATTTGCAATATTTAAAAATTAAATATATGGTCCCTATAATCGCAACCCCTGCTGGCATAGCCGTATTTTAGGCATTTTGGGGCAATTGCTATTATCCGAGTACGGTGGTCCTGACGGCGAAATTGGTGCTTCCATGCGATATCTGTCACAGCGTTATTCCATGGAAAACCGCATTGCGGCCGGAACGTTGACTGACATCGGGATATATGTCTCGGTGGAAACCATAGTCTCAACGCCCGTAAAATAAGGCTTTGCGAAGATTTTCGTTTTGAACAAAGCCATTATATCACCGCTGCTTTTTGATTGCAAATTTTGACTCCTTTTTGTAGCAATTTAAGTGGTATTTTACAGAAAAAAATCGTGTAGTTTAGTATTATTTTTTTAGAATTATATGTCGATTTTTACATGAAATAATTTTATATCTAAGAAAAAATAGCCCCCGGAAATACTGTACAATCTATCTAAGACATTCCTTATAGATTGCACAATATTGCCAGAGGCAATTTATTATTTTTTCAGTCTTATTTGATCTGCTTCGTTTAGTATGCCATGATATTGCTTCTTTGTCGTGGATTTGCTCCAAAAGTTTTGAAAGCAAAAATCATGATTTTCTAATGTGCCTTTTAAATTAGATGCCCTGATAAAATCGCTTTTAAAACTGCTGGTCGACTTGCTGTTGGTCAACTCCTTTGCCGTATTTACATTACAGCTTCTAACGATTTCATCCTCCAGATTTTCAACCTGTGTGATGCATACCACCTTAGAAATAGCAGTTTCTCGTTTGAGTAATTCGATATTTTCAAATAAAATGTCCGTGTTGTCTGTATCTGTGTCAAAAACTAATACTGCTGTCGTCCCCTTTTTCAAAGTCTTTAACTGTGCCTGTCTTAATTTATCCTGTATAACATTGCGTTTTATGACTTTTCCGGGTTGGATCAGACGCATATCTGTCTTTAATATCTTTAACAGCTTTTCCTCGCATTGTCCCTCAACATAATATACATAGTTTTTATCTGCCATTACCGAATATCACCTCTCCTAAATATCCAATATATCGTAAATCAAATCCGTTGCCGGTGCCGATGAAAAAAGATCATTTTCTACTGCTGATTTTAATGAATCGGTACTCCTCTTCAAAATTTCACCTGCGTTGATACATTCAATCTTGCTATCTTCTCCATATACCTCTTTTTTCATAAAGGTATATGAATGCTTTGGGAGTTGCATATCCAAAATGTCAGTGTTGTGTGTTGTAAAAAACAACTGTGTATCTGCACCCAAAAGTTCAATCATTACTGATAAAAGTGCTTTTTCAATATCGCTATGTATATACGAAAATTTCTCATCGCAGTAGAAAAAATCACACTTCTTCTCTATCATATCTGCAATCATAACCGCAATCGCTATCCCCGATTTTGTACCACTGGAAAGCCACCCTATATCCGGAATTTGACCATCCTGAATAATCGCCACATTATTTTTGGTACGAATTGCATATGCTCCTTCAACCTCTGATAATCGATACACCGCAACAATGGAAGGATCCAGTGCGCGTAATATAAAGTCTAATATTCTAATAAAAGTACCGGAATCTTTTGGAGCGCTGAATAATTCCACTGCGCTATCGTCTTCCGGATAGGCAAACGTCCAGCTTAACCCTGTCACCTTTTCAAGCTCCTCTATGTAGTTGTCATACTTTTTCTGTTTTGTTTCCAACAAACGCTTCAAGCAACTTTCATAACTGTCTTTCTTCTGAATTTCCACGGAGCGGACAGATACATCAATATTTTCCCCGGTAAGCTTCTGCCCCTCCTCTGGAGGAGAAATGACTGTATTTACCCGAAATAAATACTTCATATTTGCCACAAAATCAATACAAAAGGCTGCCTCTTTCGTTTTATCGGAAATAAGTCCGGCAATTCTAGTATATTGCTTTTTATCCATGAAATGGAATATATTCATTAACATTTTGCCAAATGAAGTTTTTCCGGTTGCGTTTGCGCCCATCAAGATGTTCACTTTTTTGTACCTGAAATTCGTAAAACCGGTCAAAAATTCATTCTCAATGCTTGAATTGACAATTTTCTTAGGATATGACAAATTCATAACAAAGTTATTGAATGACATAAAATTATCCATTTCTATATTCATTACTATCATCTTTTGCAACCTCCTGTTTATTATTTCGGATTTCACGAAGTAATCTCCTTTCAATATAATACCTCAAGTTTGTTTGAAAATCAACATTTTCCCGTAAATTATAGCATTTCATAGGATTAAAACCTCTTTTTTCCTATTCTATTTCATTCCAAATATCGTCTCAATTTCTGATAATTCGCCACTCTTTTTTCATTGCTTTGAACACAAATCACCTTTATAATATATATAAAGCATGATAGGAGGAACAAAAAATGACCACTACAGTTCAGACAACAGCAGATTCTGATTTAGCTAAATTTCCTTTAGAATCGACAAATAGCATAAAAAGTCCTTATACACTCTTAACAGAACAAGAGTTGTTAGCGAAACTAGAAAAATCTCGTCAACATGCCGCAAGAGAAATGTACAAAAATGCAACAGATGTTTCAGGCGAAATAAGGACTAAATACGGGTTATAGGATTGCATCTCTACAGTAGTCTAAAATATATTAAACGCAAAAAGTGGCGGTTTCCCGCCACTTTTTAAGTGCAATCCTGAGTAACAAACTCTGTTTCCAATATCTCTGTCCGAAAGTTGTTGGAACGGTGCCAAAAACAGAACAGCCTAAACCTGAAATAATTTGGGATTAAATACCACCAGCCAAAGACTAAAATTGACAAGTATTGTTTAAGATGGTATATTTTTTTCTGAGGAAGCATATGAATCGGCATTGAATAAGTTTGGGAAGGAATGTGAAATATCATGGCGGGAAACAAAGTAAAATGTTATTTAGATGTCGTGGAACACCATCCGGATTGGACAATAGAAGAGTTTGAGGAGGAAGAGAAGAAACTTAAAGAAGAAAGTGACAAGTTAAAGGAATGACCAGAACTTATAGGAGGATACCACCAGTCGGAGATGACATGGTGGTATTTTGTATTACCGCACTTCGATCTGGCACATCTTCATTGCTTCTAAAGCATTCTTATGGCTTTCAGGCGTAACACCGGCGCAGCAATCCTGCAATACAGCAACCGGTACTTCCGGTAAATACGCTTTAACGAGCAATGCATTGGAAATAACACAAATATCCGTACACAGCCCCACCAACGTAATTTCTTCAATGTCTTCCTCAATAGCCAGTCTCTGTAAATAGTCTCCCAACTCTTTGGAGCCGAAGGTCATCTTCTCGAACACTTTGTCCTGTGGGCATTTCACCGCCTCGATATCCTCTGCCAGATTCCAACCGTCGGTTCCTTTGATGCAATGTGGCACCGGCAGATTTTTTCCTTCCTGTGTATCCATGTAATCATCAAAATGTGTGTCTTTCGTGTATAAAATCGTTCCTTCAAAGCCCTTAATAGTCTCAATAACGTTAGGTACAATAGCAACCGCTTCTTTCGTGCCAAGTGCACCGTCAATAAAATCATTTTGCATATCTACTACAATTAATACTTTCATAAATTCACTTTTCCTTTCCAACTATATCAAGCTTAAAAAGCTTCTAACGTTCTGTTTATTAACAACTCCAACTTCCCATACCTCAAGTCCTCCACAACCACATATTGCTTATTATGTCAATAACTCAAACTTCCCACACCCGAATGTACGCCAAAGTCCCATAATACTTATTACGGGGCACGTTTACTAACATTTTGTAAAGACGAAAATCACTGCAAATATTTTGCCTCCATTCTCGACAAAACGCTCTTCTCTTGACACTCCTCATCTTGCCGCAGCAATGCTTCCATCGATTTACGCTGTTCTACAGTAAGTGCATTTGAAAGATTTGCCACAATGAAATCCTTTTGTTCTGCCGTCAATAGCATCATTCTGCTTTTCGCACCAAATCCTATGCAAAAACGATGTTGCACGCTATTCGCATAATAAACAACATAGCCTTGTTCCATTAAAAAGTTCTCAGCTCTGATACCTGTCAAATATTCGCCATAGGTCTCCTGTACCAGTTTTTGGGCAGATGCCACATGCTGCCAACATTCACAAAATGTAAAAGTTCCATCCCCTGCTAAAAATCCGCATAATTCCATAACATTTCTCCTCCCTGGCAAATCCAGCATCCCCATCTCATTTATCACTTAAGAATTTGTTCTATCTCCTGCAATTCTTCCTCACTAAACTCTAAATGTTCTATACAAGCCGCATTATCAATGATCTGCTGCTTTCTGCTTGCGCCGGCAAGCACTGTGACAACCGCCGGATTATGCAGGCACCAAGACAATGCCATTTGAGAAAGCGTCTGTCCCCGTCGCTCGGCGAGAGTATTTAACTGTTGCAATTTGCTGACCAATTCTTCATTCAATTGTTCTCCAAGCCATGTATTTCCTCTTCCCACACGCGAATCTGTTGGAATCCCATTTAAATATCGGTCTGTTAAAAATCCCTGTGATAATGGAGAAAAGACAGCAAGCCCAATCCCATGCGCCACCGCATATTGATCCAGACCATCCTTTTCCACCTGACGGTTAAGCATCGAATATGACGGCTGATTTGCAATAAACGGCGTCCCCAATTCCGTAAGCAGTTGCTGCATTCTCTCGGTCTGCTCTGCATTATAATTCGAGATTCCCACATACAATGCTTTTCCCTGGCGAACAATCTGATCCAACGCATGTGCCGTCTCCTCAAGCGGAGTATCCGGGTCAAAAACATGATGATAAAAAATGTCGACGTAATCCAATTTCATCCGTCGTAAACTTTGATCCAAGGAAGCAATCAAGTATTTGCGCGAACCATTTCGATCGCCATATGGTCCGTCCCACATCTCATAACCCGCCTTCGTTGAAATGCAAAGTTCATCACGAAATTCACGCATTCCTCGGTCTAATATCCGCCCAAAATTTTCCTCTGCACTTCCATTATAAGGATTCCCATAATTATTCGCCAGATCGAAGTGTGTAATCCCCAGATCAAACGCAGTATGTACCATTTCTTCCATATCGCTGAAACGACCCTGATGCCCAAAATTCTGCCATAATCCCATAGACACTTTAGGCAGTTTTAACCCACTGCGGCCACAGCGCGAATAGATCATTTTGTCATATCTCTTATCACTCGGCAAATACATTTTCTGTTTCCTCCTGTTCCAAAAATAACAACATAACGTCACAATTCTCTTTCAGTGTATCATATATTTTACATAGAATCTATCCCAATCATTTTTCCATAACAAACACGACGTACTCATCTTAGGAGTTCCCCGGAAATTCCATTAGGCATAGAAATCCTGTGCCGTTATTTATGACCGTATACATACAAACTGCAAGCAAATAGAAAATATATTTTCCTGCAGATCTGCTGTGATCTGTCCATTCATCTGTTCTACAAGCTGACGTGCAATTGCCATTCCAAGTCCGCTCGACGTGGTACTCCTCGCCAGATCCGCCTTATAAAACCGTTCAAATATCCGCTCCACATCAATATATTCCGGGTGCATCACTTCATTTTGTACAAGCAGGCATGCCTCTCCCTCCTGCTCTGACAAAACGATCTTTACATGTCTGCCACCATGTTCCCATACATTTTTAATCACATTTTGCAGCACTCTGCGCATTGCCTGATCATTGCCAAGCACCCATAATGCGCCCTCCTCAAGCTGTAATTGCGGTTCCATCTGTTGTTTTTGCCACTCATTATAATACGAAAACAAGGCTTCTTTGACCAATGCTCCAAAATCGCATTTTGTCAAAGGAACCTCATAACTTCTGCTTTCCAATTTTGTGTAAGTAAACAACTCTTCTAACATATCCCGCAACGCATGAATGCGTTCTTGAATAATTTGCAAATAACGTGTTCGCTCCTTTGCATCCTCTGTATCCTCCAACAACTGAAAATACCCATCCAAGGAGGTTAGCGGTGTGCGAATGTCATGTGACAGATTGGTATACGTCTGCACAAGTCTTTTCTCCTTTTGCACCCACTCCTGCCTGTTGCTGCGCTGCTTTTGCAAGATCTCATTCAATGAATCCGTTAATTTGCCAATCCCCAATATACGAATATCACTGACCAATATCCCATCACTTTGCTTGTCCTGCACAAACCGGAGTTGTTCCTCCAGCTTGCGCATCTGCCACCGCACCTTGACCAACAAATAGGACATTACCACCAGCGCGGACAACGATACTGCCACATACCACGTCATACCAAATCCCTCTTTTCTATCTGTATTATATTTATCAAAGACATCACTACGAAATAGCCGACCACTAACAAGCACACATTCCGAATTTCTGTTGCAGTCATGTCAATCTGCAATGTTTTCATTTTGGTCGTCAGCAAATACGGCTGCAGGTCTACACTTCTGTTAAACAATTTCTTTATCACCGCAGAAATCCCCATGCAGGCAACCGGTGCCGCCCCCATGATCAAACACATTCCCAATGTCATGCTAAATGCCATACTTCGAATAAGCATTGCGATCGTCATACAAAGGATCAAAAACACATACTGCAATGCCATTCCCAGTAAAATCTCCGGCAAATATTTTGTCACATCACCCCATTTTATATAATGAAATGTTTTGTATACCGCAATGCTCTGCACAGCCAAACTGATCAGATCAAATACGACTGTATATATCGCCATGGCGATCCACTTTGCATACACAAGGTGACGCCTATGTTCCATCTGCCCGCCAATATTTTTGATATATCCATTTTTGATATCTAACATCACAAACATTATCGCAAAAATAAGCGCCATCATTGTCAAAATACCCGATTTCAAATGCAATAAAAACATATCTAAGACTTCTACTGACTCTGCATCCATCTCGCTGGTGTCCTCGGAAATACCAAAAAATATTGTAGCGTTATTATCGTTCGCTGACTCTATTTCCAGATTTGCCTGATCCTTTTTCCTCGATTCACTTGTCTGCAGACCATCTTTGTTCTGCTGCCCCGAAACATTCCCCACTGATGTACTTTGTTCTTGTCCCGAAACATTCCCCACTGATGTACTTTGTTCCTGTCCCGAAATATTCCCCTCTGATGCACTTTGTTCCTGTCCCGAAATATTCCCCTCTGATGCACTTTGTTCCTGTCCCGAAATATTCCCCTCTGATGCACTTTGTTCCTGTCTCGCAGCCTTCATATCATCACAGTTAAACTCTGTTGTCATAAAAACCAAGCCGATCATAATAATACTGATCACCCAAAAAGATCTCATCCGAAATATTTTATATAATTCCATGCGAATACTATTCCACATATTATTGCTCCTTTCACCGACAACCTATTTTTCTGCTGTCATATTCAAAAAATAACGTTCCAATTCTTCCTGGTAAATCCGTAATTCCCTCGGAAACACCCCCGCTTCAACCAACTGTGCATTGATCTGCGCGTTATCCTCCAGCCGTTCATACAAATACAAATGGTTGACATCGATCATCTCATAACGAGTTATTCCCAGTCGATCCAAAATCGGCATCGCCTGCTCCGGCTGATCTAATGTAAGTTCCAATCGTTTGCTGCATTGCTGTATCAACTGTTCCTGCGAAATCTCCTGTAGTAACACACCATTGTGAATAATCCCAAAATCCGTACACAACTTTGATAATTCTTCCAAGATATGGCTGGAAATCAATATTGTAATATTTCGTTCCTCAGACAAACGCTGCAACATATCACGGATCTCCACAATGCCTTGCGGATCCAACCCATTGATCGGCTCATCTAATACCAAAAAATCCGGGTTGCCTACCAAAGCCAAAGCAATACCAAGCCGCTGTTTCATACCAAGCGAAAAATGCTTTGTCTTTTTGCGCCCGGCATGTACCAGACCGACTAATTCCAACAATTCTTCTGCATATTTTTTATCACGGATTCCAAACAATTCTGCCTTAATCATAAGATTGTCCTGCGCTGACATATTCGGATACAATCCCGGCTGCTCAATAAGGCATCCCACTCTCGACCGTACTTTCGCTAATGATTTTCCGGAACAGCCAAATATCTCATACTCGCCAGCAGTTGGATCCGCTAATCCCGCGATCATCTTTAAAACCGTCGTTTTGCCTGCACCATTCCTGCCGATAAATCCATATATCGCACCCCGCCGTATGTGCATATCCACGTGGTCAACTGCAACATGTTTGCCAAACTGCTTCGTCAAACCTCTCGTTTTCAATAACATTTCTCTATTGCCTTCGCTCATATTCATCCTTTCTGTGCTCTCTCTTGTTTTACATAGACTATCATAACTGCCATTTCCGAATATATCGCTAAGAAATCGTAAAGAAATAGTAAAGATTTATAAATGCGCGACCATACAATAACCGATTCCCCATACTGTTTGTATATATTCCTGCTCTGTAATTTTCTTAATCTTTTTGCGAATATTGCTGATATGAACATCCAATGTTTTGGTTTCCCCCATATACTCCTCCTGCCAAGCATAAGTAAACACAGCCTCTTTACTAAATACCTGTCCCGGATGTTCCAGTAACAATTCCAAAATTGCAAATTCCTGCCGCGTCAAGTGTCCCAATTCTTGACCATCAATCATCACCCGATGCGTTTCCTTATCCAAATCCATCCCTCGACATTTTAAATGTGTGGATTCTTCACCTGCGCCATGCTGCAAATGTCTCAATTGAATCTGCACTCTGGCAATAACTTCCTTCACGTCAAAAGGCTTTGTCATATAATCATCTGCACCACTCGTCAACAGATCCAATTTTTCTTCCATCTCGCCTTTTGCCGTCAACACAATGACCGGCACATTACTTGTTTGCCGGATCTGCTGCAGCACTTCTTCGCCGGATAATCCCGGCAACATAAGATCCAGCAAGATCAACTGACATTCATTGTGTTCTAACCACAACAACGCCTCTGTCCCAGAAAACGCCTGACTACAGGCATACCCTGCCTTGCCAAGCGCTTCCTTCAATAAATTATTAATATGTAAATCGTCTTCCACGGTCAAAATAGTATACATTTTTCTCTCCAATATTACCCAATCAGCAAGCTGCCTTCCTGTTTTAACCAGCGTTCGCATTTTTTATAATCCGGCATCACCTTTGCCACTTCTGCCCAAAACTGCTTCGAATGATTCATGTATTTGCGGTGACATAATTCATGCACCACAACATAATCCAGCACTTCCGGCGGTGCTAACATCAACAAACAATTAAAGTTCAAATTGCCATTGCTACTGCAACTGCCCCAACGGGTTCTCTGATGACGGATCGTAATGCGTCCATAAGTCACACCCATCCGGGCCGCATAATGCGCCACGCGCTTTGGCACCACCTCAACCGCCTGCTCTGCAAGCTCATGAATTTTACTGTCCGATAAATGGTACTTTGCCTTGGCCGCCATTCGCACTTTATTTCGTTGCACCATCTTTGCATAATTTTCTTCCAGCCAGCTTTGTTTCTCGTTCAAAAATCGAACAATGTCCCGCTTCGGCATCCGATTTGGCACACGTAACACCACCCGGCAGTCTTTTTTGATCTCCAATGAAATCGTTTTACGCCGGGAGCGGACAATTTGCACCGGAATATTCCCTATTTGATACATCATAAGCCGATATTCCTTTCTTCCTTTAACCTCTCATTTCACCTACTCAAACTTCCCATACCTCAAATCCGCCGCGACCACATATTGCTTATTATGTTAGCATAAAAAAACTATTTTGCAGCCAATATATTAAATTGTTCTGTCATCAGAGAACTAAGATAATTGCCGAAGAACGCAGAGTTTTTATGTGATTTCTTATTTTGTTATGTCTCTGATAAATACATGCCTGAAGGAATGTCTGAGATGTCCCGGTTTAGCAAGGTATCATCCATTTTGGGACGGGACGCTTTCGCTACGATGCGCTACGTTACGTTACTTAATGTCTCTGATCACGTGCACATATTCAATATGCGGTTGAATCTGGCGAAGCGCTTTATATTGTGGAGCCTCTTCTTGCTGCAATGCATCCAGTGCAAGTTGATACACTCGATGTTCATTCGCCCACCACACGATATATTCCAGTAATTGGTAAGATTCCTGTTCGGAAATGTTGTTACGGATTTCTTGTAAAACCCGGATTCCCACGCTGTCTCCTTGGGGAAGCAGACAGTCCAATAACCGTTCCAGCTTAAATCCGCTCACATCTGCCTGCAAATCCATTTCCTCATCGCGCAATTGACAGGAAAAGCTGTCGATTGTCAAAACGCTCTCATCGTCTTTCCCATCTGTACCTGCAACGCCTGCCAGCCAATGATTGATTGCCTCCGTCGCTTCACGAGATAAATTACGATTGACCGCCGGGACACTAAGCACATTCAATGCAAGCTGCAATTCTGCCTGGCATGGTATTCTCTTAACCAAAGAGCCCGCAACCTTTTTGAACATTTTCTTAGGACCGGACTCCTCCGGCCGATACTTCTGTATCTGCTCTGCAACAAAACATTGCAGCCCTTTTGCATCATACGAGGAAATCTGCACCTCAACCTTTAAGCGCTCTTCCATGTAATCATGCCTCCTCTTCCGGATAAACAATTCCCCACTCGCGGCGCAAACTTGTCATGATCTCCATGACCTCTTCCATATACTCTGCATATATGTGCGATGCATCTCCCGGAATCGCCATTTCCATATCCTGCAGTTCATACATAAGTGCATCCTCATGCGCACCGGCAACATCAGTCACCGCCGTTACTGAGTACAGCCACCACTTCCCCATTCTTCATATAAATTTCACCGGCATATCCACCATTGTAATACTTGCCGGCATTCTCTATCTGTGAATAATAAATCTTTAACTCCTTCATGTACTTCTTGACCGATTTCTTGGACACACGACGATATTTTCGTTTCTCCCCATCTAACGGAAACAATACATCTGTGTAATAAAATCGGCATTTTTTCGATAACTTCAACGTAATCTTTTTCTTCAAAAAATAAGGATCGGCACTGTCGAAATATCCTTTTTGCGGACGAACCACAATGCGCTTACCTGTCATCTTCACAATTTGATATTGCGTAGCTTCATCCTTGCGATTGGTTCCTTTCGTATAATGCTTCTTTCCCTTCGTAAGCGATGCCTCCCGATACACTTTCACACCCTTCTTGTACATAAACATCTTGTACGCAGATGCAGAAGCTTCTGCTCCAACTGTTGTCACACAAATACATGCGATCACCAACATTGTCAAAATCTTAGAAATTTGTTTGTTCATGGTGAACCTCCATTCTCCCAGATCCGCTTAGAGTGAATCCCAGGGCATACTGTTTGCTTTGTTGTATGTTCTATTATTGTGTGGATCGTACGAAAATCCATACACAGTAATTATAGTTATATTTTAACAGGCAGGCGGGGGATTGGCAAATGAAAATCTAGTGGCACTACCACTGCGCATCCGAAAAAACAGACTATCCGACTGTCATTGTTCTAATTATAGAATATAATATTTTTATTATATCAACTTCCATTATGGTACATGATACAAGCTATAGAAGGTATGGTGGAATCAATGAAAAACAATTATTATGATTCCAGCATAGAATATCCAGATGACTGTATTGTAGATTTCGATATGCGCTTAATTGACCTATTTAAGAAATTAGATCAAAAATCCCTTACGACAAAAGAGCGGATAACACATGAATTTTATCGTGTTAAAGAAAAGCTCGATGGCAAGATTCCTACACGTATGCAATTATTCACCTATATGGATGATGATGTTTACCGATATTGCATAACGCATGCCAAAGAAAATCCATTCCGGCATTATTTGGAATTTTTGGAGAAGTTACACGAGCTCTCTGAGACAGAGGAAACACTTTGCTCAGGTTTGGGCAAGGACTTTCTGACATTAATTGAAACAACAGATATGCAGAAGGTCTATAAAATGCCTATTAAATATTTGAAGGCTTCGGGAAAAGGTTTCTTTGTCGAAAAAGACGGTATCCAAGATTGCGAGCAGGATCTAAGTCTTTGCTCGCGATCAAGAATACCGTCCTCTATGTCATCACACTATTACTATAATCAATGTCAAAAATCATAAAAAATCATCAAAATCATCAGGATCCAAACCAGCGTCATCCAAAGCCTCGAGTCTTTCCTCCTCATCCATTAACCGAAAATCATCCGGATCAATGTCGGCATTCAGTAAATCTATTTCCAGTCCATCATGAAATTCCTCATCCACATCGCCGTCAAGACCACTTTCCAGCCCAAACGACCCAGAGGTCGGACCCAAGCCTCCGATACCATCATTCATTTCACGTTCCTCATCATTCGTACACATAAGATCGTCTGCAAGCAGGCTCTCAACTTCATCAACATGACCGTCCCCGTCCAAATCTTCCCAACCAAAAAAATCCATAGTATTCTACCTACCTTTCCCTATTAATCAGAACATTGATTTTCCTCGATTTCCTCAAATATTTTATCCATCTTTGTTCTTTTCTTAAAATTGCGCAACATCTTCTTATCGTGTTTCACAATATAACTGACCACTTCACGAAAGTCCTTTGTTTCCAATTCCTGGTCATGATAATTTTCAGCAAATTTCTCTAATCTCATCGTCGGTAAGCATGATACATCACCTCCTCACGACTCCATCTACTTATAAATTATAGCACAAAAGCGGACGGAATTTTTTATAATTTTGTTATCCACTTTGCCATCCATTATTTCATCAATCTCCCGCCTCACTTCAAAAGCTTTCTTATCTCCTTCTCATTCTGCTTGGTAAAATCAGAAAGTTCGTAGGAACGTATACGTTCCCTAACCAAATTCGGAATGACGAAACCATTTTTTACAAGTGTTGCAAGTCGATTGATTACAGTCTTATTTGTAACCTTAAGCTCTTTGCTGACTTCGATAGGCGTGAACTCTCTTTTATAGTTCTTCATGAGCAGCAAGAGCAATGCCTTCTCTTTCCCTTTTAGATACGAAAGGCTTCCTTCCAATTCTTCGTTGTTTGAACTCTCTGACAATTCGCAAACCTTATTTGAGTATAGCAGCACCATGCGAAGGAAATAATTGATCCAAATCTCAGGATGCGGAGGATTCTCTCGTCCCGAATAATACAGTGCAGGCAGCCCCATCTGGATTGATTCATAGTATTCATCAATATCATATGCGAAGTACTCTTCTAATGAGCCAATTCCGTTAAAACCATATCCGTTGATATCTAAAATATATCCCGAGAGCAGCCTTGCTGTTCGCCCATTTCCATCTTCAAATGGATGAATTGTTACAAGCTGATAATGCACTACAGCTGCAATTATGAGCGGATGATCATCTGTTTCATTCACATATTCCACCAATTCATCCAACAGATCCGGTATATCAATATATTCCGGAGGAATATAATCAGGATTCCCTGTTTGTGAATCATATACAGCAAATAATACTCCGGGGGGCATTGGTCCTCGAAGTCCGATTTTTTCTTTTGAAGCTCCCTTTTCAACATACTTGTGTACATCCAATATCAGTTTCTTGGAAAACCTCTCCTTCTTTGCCGCTTTCTCTTCCAAATAATTCAGTGCCAGGAAATAATTACGAACCTCCTGCTCCGGTTTAAGATAGTGTTTTCGTTCATCGCTATCTATAACCTCATCCACCTGCTTCTCCGATAAAGGATTCCCCTCAATTTTAGTAGATGCATAGGAACTTTTCTTCTTTGAATTTTTCCGCAACTTACTTGCTACCGCAATAGGCAACGCAACCTCTGATGCTTTATACCTGTTTTTATCTATCTCAGTAATATACTTTAATATTTCATTTGACAAAGTTACTTTAATCATAAAAAGCGCCCTCCTGATACGTATATTATATCAAACATCAATTAGCCTTTTATCAAACTCACAAATCCGCTCTTTCAGAACTTATTCGCTTGTTTCACAAGCTTATTTGCTCGTTAATGATCCAAGAAAAACAACTGTCTGCTTCGCATCCGCTTGTTTTTCTCTGAGGCTCATTATATCACGAGAGTGCTAATTTTTCCATTAAAATTACACTATTTTTTCACTATTTTACATTTCTACAGTAAGCGCCTAATCTGCCCACGGATTGCACCCCTCACAAATCCATGCCATAATCGGAGTGTCTAAAATTAAAAACGATCACTCCAACAATCGTGAAGTTTCTCATTCAATGCTGGAGACGTTTACTACAACACCAACATTATCTTCCACAAGTTCTCCTGCTATACGAAGCCATTCGCCATTTTTAAATGCACAAATTTCCACCTTTGGATTTGCATGAATCTGCTTTGAAACATCCTTTACCTTTCCAATCTGAATATACAGTTTTCCTTCAAAAATGTGTGCTGTTCCAAAGGTCTTACCCTTGGCTGGTCACCTTCCACAGTTGCCAAATAATATATCTCTGCTTCTTTTAAAAATTTTACTACTCGTTCCATGATGTAATCCTCCTGTGTCTCTTATTTATCAGTCTTTGTATACCATCCATTTTTAAAATTTGTTTCTTTGCTCGATGCATATTTCCCAGACATTCCAAATTGAGCGATTGCCGAATTTACAGTATCACGAATATCTGTCTTTTCCCCAATTATCCATAGACGACCTCCATTTCCCCTATTGTCTATCACTTCAAAGCCACTATTTTTAAAGAAATCTCTAACTGCACTGTTTCCTCTATTATTATTCTTTTCAGAAACATGTTTTACATGAACTTGTCGACTACTTGTATTAGAAGCAACATTTTCCTTTATTTCATTCGTCTTGGCTTTCGTTGATTTACCTTCAATTCCAGTCACATCTATAACATCTGAATATACAAAAAGTTCATCTAATGCCCTGGTATAAGCAATATATTTCTCATTTCTGCTCATTCTCCCAGACAACACAATGACTGTACTAAACTCTAGTCCTTTCGCATCATCAATGTTAATAATATTCCATCTAGTACGATGAATACTGAAATCTTCAATTGTCATATCATGAAATTTGTTTTCGTATGCTCCAAAACGATTCAATAAATATCTTGCTTCCATATCATTTCCAACTATTATAGCAGCTAATCCCGTTCTCTGCGTATCTACAAGCTGTGATATCATTTCGTTGTAAAATTCTTCATCTGACAATATTTCATGAACACCTTTTCCCGGTGTATTAATTGCTGACATATTCATACCAAATTGTTTATTACAAAAATCCGTGATTTGTGAAGCATTACGATAGTTTTCCTGCATTTCATGCATATCAGAAGTAAAAACATCAGCATATTCTGACCAGCTATCAATACCCTTTGCTCCCTCTATATGTTGATACACATCTCCGAACATATTAAATACAGTTTTTCCATCATTAACATTATACAGTAATCTTATTTCCTCTGGTGCAATTCCCTGTGCTTCATCAATTGATAAAAACGACTCAAAGCCATTATTCGGATGTCCTTGAAATTGATATAAAATCTGCAAGTATAAATATGGTGAGCAACTAAATGCTTGAATTTTTCCATTGTCACTCTCCTTTATGCCAATTTTATTCATAATAAACGTATATGTATTTTTTACAATACCTTCATTCATTTGAATCAATATATCACACTTGTTTTTTATCTTAGCAAAATAGCTATATTCTAAATACTTTTTATTTTCATTTTGTAATATATTGACGCAGTTTTGAGCCTTATCTAAAAGTTCAGCAATGGATTCCTGATATTCTGAATACTTATCTTCTACTTTAGATAAATCCCATGATATCATAAAGTATGCTCCAATGATTTTTCCAATATTATTTACAGCTTCATTGATTGTGTCATCATCATTTTGCGCATACTCTTTTTTCAGATTTTCGAAAATATTCAACGCTTCTTGCAACTTTTCACCAATATTCACCAATTTTTTAAAATAGCCATCATCTTCATACACACTCTCTAGTGTAGATTTTAAAAATTCTATTTTATCATTTGACTCATTGATTTCTATTTTTCTATTTTCAATTGCCTGTGCATTTATTACTGAATCATAAGTTTTCATTTTCTTTTGGGCATCTGATATTGTCTTTTTTTCTTTAAAAATAGCTTTATTAATATTTCTAATTGTATTATCTTTGCGATGCCTTAACGCTGTGCGAAGCATATCCAGAGCATCCAAAGTATTTCTAATTTCTGCATAATACTGTGAAAGAATAACATTATTTGCATTAATTATTTTCTGACAATTCAGCACTCTACCTCTTATCTGTGATAAATAATTTTCGCCTGAATCTGTCAAATTTAATGGCACCGACAATGTCTGGGATGCCTGCTCAAGGAAAGACATATCCATTTTACAATTCTTATCTAAAAAAGACTTAATAGCTTCTATGCACTCCTTTGAATAAATATACTTTTCTTTTTTAGAGGTCAGTTTTGTATGATAGCTTATCTTTCCATATTCGCCAGCCTTGTGTCCTGCATATTTTTGAATACAATAATCAAAATATTGTTCAATTGTGCCCATCTTAATATCAGAGATTTCAAGCTGATGACGCATATTTTCTGCCATATCAATATACATTTGAGATGGTGTAATTATATACAAGTTACTTCTATTTAAACTTTTCGGATTATCATATAAAATAATCGGTAATCTATGTAACATGATCATAGATTTACCTGAACCAGCACACCCCTGTACAATCATATTTCTATTGTATGGTGCTTGAATAATTTCGCCCTGCTTCTTTTGAATAGAAAATACAATATTTTTAAACTCTGGTGTAGATCGCCTTTCCAATAATTCCTGAAGAAATTCATCTGAGATTATCTTTGCTGCTGCATTAGGGTCATATTCGTCCGGTTTAAATTCCTGTATCATTTTTTCCAAGAAAGAATCACTGAAATAGCCTGTTCCCTTTATCTGATTCATTAGTACATCATCAAACACACCAGGAACTAAATTTAATGCACTCACAACTCTTGTAAATCTCAGTTTTACTTGATTTTTTACAATAAGTGTATAATCTGTATGATGTTCTATCCCATGTTTATCTTTTACTACACTTTCATATTCTACAGATGAGTTATTCAATATATAATGTCTACATAATGGCATTTTCCAAGATGTCACAAAATTTTCGGCATTATTATTACATGAATGAAGTCCCACCTTAATTTCGACTAAACCTTCTCCATTAACATCTTTATAATGCAATAATAAGCGTGTATGATATAGTTCATCTCTTGCTTGAAGAAAATTTTTTCTATTTTCATGAGTATCCTTAAGCCCCTGTTGAGCCAGTACTTTTGCTAAATAAGAATCTGGATTAATGGATATATCTGTATTCCTCGCCTCTTCCACATAACCCTGCATTCTTTGATCAAGATTTCTAATTACCTTATCCATTTTAGTAATTAAAATATCAAGTACTTTTTGTTCCTCTTTTTTTAATTCTTCGGCATGTTCATTTATGTTCAATCCTATTACCTCCCATTACATTTCCAAAAAAGCTTGCAACAAACGTGCTAAATATTTCCCCTCAAATCGCATACATGGAAAATATTCTGTATCCAAAATTTCTCCCTCTGAAATAAAATCAGCTGCATATAGAGGTTGTCCAAACCATATTATACTTTTATCTATAATCGTTACCGGTGTAGTAACATACTCAAATATCTTTTGGAATTTTTGCAAATCATTTGGTAAATCAATCTCTTCCAAATGTCTTATGCAAATTTCCACATTTTTTTCATTCTGTTCATTAAGGATTTTACTGAGCTGACTAAGCCTACCATCTAAATCATCCATTATATCCGGCATGTCTATATGAATTATCTTTTTTGCAGCCTCAATATCACTGATAAAAGTTCCCCAACTAGTCTCTCTATCCTCAAGGTATATGCTTGGTTTTTCATTCAATTCAGGCATTAACTCATCTAATATTTCAAAACCTTTTTTCTTCTTAGTTGATTGCCTCATCATATTTATAGCCTTAGTAAAAATTAGATTTTTAGATATTTTCTTCTTTAATAAATAATCAGCATTTGCTACTAATATAAATTTACCTTTTGCCCTTGTTACAGCTACATTAAATAACCTATTCGCAGTGTCATTTTTCAAAGATGTCAGCAATGTGCCAGGATATGGCATTCTATAACAGTCAACTGCGTCATATATTATGACAGGCTTCTCTGAACCCTGAAACTGATGCACTGTAGCACAAGATACTTTTTCCCATCTTTTATCTACTACCTGTATATCTCTAAGCATTGCTACAATTAATCTGGATTGTGCACTATACGGAGTTACAATTCCCACTTCATAATTACCTATATATTTTTCAGCCAATCTCATACTCATCATCGCTGATAAAAGATTTATTCTGGAATTGTCTTTTGTTTTAGTGCATACAGAATACATTCCACTCAAATCCATCAAAGTCATAGCCTCATTTGGGCATGGCGGAAGTGTAGCAATTTCGTTGCGACTTTCCATTATTTTATTAAATGTTTTTAACCTTCCCTGATACATATTTTTGCTTACAAAATCAGCTATTTCCTGATGCATTCTATATTGTAAGTCAAGCATGACAAGCCAGTCATGTCCTTCATTATTCTCCACAGCCGATGTAATTCCTGTATGCTCAAATATATCCTTAGTTAATCGATCATCAACCTTATTCTGTACAATTGCAGGTAACTGGCAAAAATCCCCTAAACATACAAAATAGTTTTTTGCAATTCCTGCTGCAAATATCACCTGTGGAACATACGCCATACTTGCCTCATCAAATATGACAACATCAAATCTTTGTGTGTATATTGCCTTGTCAACTGTGGCCTTAGATACTGTGGTTGCAACAAATGCTGACTTATGAATAAGTTCTTTCTCCTGCTCCGATAAATAATCTCTAATTTTATTAATTCTATTATTTATTTCAAGCCTTTCAGGTGATCTTCTTTTTAATTTTTTCTTTTTTTCTAAAAGTTCTTGATATTCCTGAGCTAAACTGGGATTTTTTTGTAATACAAACTGATACGATGTTAGGCTTTTGCTGTAGACCAATTCCTTTGTTCTAGGATATCCATATCGGATAACCACGCCATCTGGAAGATCCGCTTTTTTTGCAACACGAAGTAGGGCTCCGTCTACTGAAACATTACTGTATGAAAGCATAAGAACTCGTCTTCCTTTTAAAATATGTTCTATTGCTATATTAGAAAGAGTTTCTGTTTTTCCAGTTCCCGGAGGTCCCCAAATAAATGTGATTTTTTCAGTGATAGCTCTATTAAAAGCATAATTTTGTCCACTTCTAATACTATTCCATTGCGAGATTTGCCTTCTTCCATTACATGCAATTTCATATACAATAGAATCAGATTTAGGTTCCATCTCATCAAGCCTATCCATCAATGACTCCAATAATTGCCATTGTTCTGAAGTAAATTCTACGCTCTCTACAAATTCTCCAATATACTCCATCGTCCTAATAAGTATTGTAAAATCTTCACACGATACTACATAAGCTGTTACAATATTATCTGGAAACCATAATTTTATAGCTGTTCCATCTGGATAATGCATTTCAGTATCTGTATCAAACGCATATAAATATTCACCATTTTTAGATAGTAATTTTTCCCCATCAATAATTCTATATTTCTTCCCACCAGTTACTTTCAAATACTCTATTTCACTATTAATAGCAAATCTACAATCTCTCTTAAACATCTCAAAAGATGCTCCAACACCTTCAGTTTGTATCTTTTCTTGAAGCACCTCGTCTTCGAGTTCAAACATTTTGGCGAATGAAGATGGATACGCATACTTACTTATATCTCCATGGAAATCAATTGCAATATATCCATCTTTTATATATTCAATTGTTCCTATAGCATAAGTGTTAACATTAACAACACGCATGCCAATAAGCCTGCTCGTATCCATCTTCTCACCTCTTTACAATAGTTCCTTCAATTTCATCATTTCATCCTCAGTCAAAGTTACACCTTTTCCCATTTTCTCATGTTCCGGTGCCCAGTCTCTGTAACAAATGGTAAATACGCCATTGCTAAAGTATATTTGAGCACCATACATTTCTACATCATTCTCAAACACTCCATCCATATCGTTTTTGCCAACTCTTGTTTGAGCACCATACATTTCTACATCATTCTCAAACTCCGTTGCAGCAAAGGGTGAGTTCTGCTATGTTTGAGCACCATACATTTCTACATCATTCTCAAACTTGGCAATGATGGCGATAGACAACTTAACTGTTTGAGCACCATACATTTCTACATCATTCTCAAACGAGATCATTGCTAACTTTGCCATATCTGCTGTTTGAGCACCATACATTTCTACATCATTCTCAAACGCCGGCTGTACATATTGTTCCATGACTGCCGTTTGAGCACCATACATTTCTACATCATTCTCAAACCTGCAACACTTCCTCTTTTACCTTTTTCACGTTTGAGCACCATACATTTCTACATCATTCTCAAACACGGTACCCATATGATCTGTCCAAATAGACGTTTGAGCACCATACATTTCTACATCATTCTCAAACTACCTTTAGCATATTCGCACAGATAACCACGTTTGAGCACCATACATTTCTACATCATTCTCAAACTTTGTTCAGTAAACTTTTTATTGATTTGTTGTTTGAGCACCATACATTTCTACATCATTCTCAAACCACTCCGCTCTCAATTCCTACATTTGAATCGTTTGAGCACCATACATTTCTACATCATTCTCAAACTTTGGTCGTGCAGTATTATCATCTGACGCAGTTTGAGCACCATACATTTCTACATCATTCTCAAACAGTATTCTAAAAAAGGTGGTAGAATTGCCAGTTTGAGCACCATACATTTCTACATCATTCTCAAACAATCCAAAAAGCAGTATCTACCGACATATTGTTTGAGCACCATACATTTCTACATCATTCTCAAACATAAATGATGCTTATACATCATGCTTTAAGGTTTGAGCACCATACATTTCTACATCATTCTCAAACCGAGTTGATCGGGGTCAGACGTGCTAATGAGTTTGAGCACCATACATTTCTACATCATTCTCAAACAGTATTCTAAAAAAGGTGGTAGAATTGCCAGTTTGAGCACCATACATTTCTACATCATTCTCAAACAGTATTCTAAAAAAGGTGGTAGAATTGCCAGTTTGAGCACCATACATTTCTACATCATTCTCAAACAATCCAAAAAGCAGTATCTACCGACATATTGTTTGAGCACCATACATTTCTACATCATTCTCAAACATAAATGATGCTTATACATCATGCTTTAAGGTTTGAGCACCATACATTTCTACATCATTCTCAAACAACAATCGGGATACTGTAGCGTGGACTGCCGTTTGAGCACCATACATTTCTACATCATTCTCAAACAACAATCGGGATACTGTAGCGTGGACTGCCGTTTGAGCACCATACATTTCTACATCATTCTCAAACAATGATTTTGTTTTCTTCGTCATTCATCGGTTTGAGCACCATACATTTCTACATCATTCTCAAACATGACCGAAAAGACACAAACCAATATAATTGTTTGAGCACCATACATTTCTACATCATTCTCAAACTACTTCTATGATTATCTGAAACTTGATGGAGTTTGAGCACCATACATTTCTACATCATTCTCAAACTACCAAGTTTGCAGCATGGCGGCAACTCTCGTTTGAGCACCATACATTTCTACATCATTCTCAAACTGTGTTACAATACAAATATGTTAAAGATAAGTTTGAGCACCATACATTTCTACATCATTCTCAAACTATCCTCTTTTAATGTTTGGCTGCTATAAGGTTTGAGCACCATACATTTCTACATCATTCTCAAACAGCAACGCCCCTTGGCGGGGTCGATCTTGAGTTTGAGCACCATACATTTCTACATCATTCTCAAACAATGCGTCGTTCATCTGGATATCATAGATCGTTTGAGCACCATACATTTCTACATCATTCTCAAACAGTGAGACTGCTGGTTCTGCTTTTGTTGAAGTTTGAGCACCATACATTTCTACATCATTCTCAAACCAGCATCACGTTTATATAATGATCTTTACAGTTTGAGCACCATACATTTCTACATCATTCTCAAACCCCAGTCACCAAGCACTCCGCTAAAAATCGGTTTGAGCACCATACATTTCTACATCATTCTCAAACAACATAGTTTTGCGGATCTTTCGTAGTGTAGTTTGAGCACCATACATTTCTACATCATTCTCAAACAAGAGTCAGTTGCGTGCGACAATGAACGATGTTTGAGCACCATACATTTCTACATCATTCTCAAACACACTGCCGATAATCTGAACTTCATAAAGCGTTTGAGCACCATACATTTCTACATCATTCTCAAACGTGGTTGTCAAGAAAATCTGCAAGCACCTTGTTTGAGCACCATACATTTCTACATCATTCTCAAACCAATAGACGAGTATTAACAGGACCTTATAAGTTTGAGCACCATACATTTCTACATCATTCTCAAACTATAGGTGTAAAATTACATCGAGATAATAAGTTTGAGCACCATACATTTCTACATCATTCTCAAACGATATCTCCACCCATTTTAAGGGAGAATGTGTTTGAGCACCATACATTTCTACATCATTCTCAAACGCAACGAGTTGCTCTAACACGTGACGTTTAGTTTGAGCACCATACATTTCTACATCATTCTCAAACTTGGGGTTGCTTGAATTAGCAATAATCTTAGTTTGAGCACCATACATTTCTACATCATTCTCAAACAGTCAACATGTAAGTACATCTAAACTCAAAGTTTGAGCACCATACATTTCTACATCATTCTCAAACCAACTCTTCGCACTCTGCCAGTTTGTGTTAGTTTGAGCACCATACATTTCTACATCATTCTCAAACAATAGCGGTTGGGCTGGCCCTAGTGATAGGGTTTGAGCACCATACATTTCTACATCATTCTCAAACATGTCAATCAGTTGTTGACGAATAATACATGTTTGAGCACCATACATTTCTACATCATTCTCAAACCTCAAATCAGAAAATGAAATGCCATCACTAACATAAAATGTATCTCTGCTGTGCTCAAACACACTTATCTAAATAATAGTATAACGAGATCTTTCTCTTTTTTCAATAGATTTCACAGTTATCCTTATCAATAATATACCACTTCTCACCATCTATTCTACTGTCAATATAATGTTCCATTAATAAAACATTCCATTCTCGACAGCACACTTCCGAATACAATAATTTCATTTCTTCAGCAGAAAAGTATTGTCTTAAATTCCAGAATATTAATAATTTTGGCTTTATCAATTCCTGGAGCAATATACAATATTGCAATAACCGCTCCAAGTCCGTTTCATATTCAGTAACTAATTGAATACCCATAGCTTTCGCCAAACTCGAATAATCAAGTTCCTCATTGATACTGAACTCAAACGAATACTCCACCTCTAGATTACCAAAGAATGTTTGGATATGTGTGTTTAGCTCCTGCCCCTCTCTCCAATGCATTTCATTCACCGCTTTTTCTGCAAACGATTTCAAAAAGGCAGTAACCAGCTTTCTTTGATTAACGTCTAGCTGCAATGGATTAAATATCATTTCCATGACTTTGCTGATTTTTAATTCTTTATCACCTTCCGACAATACCCAGTTACCGCTATCACCACTTTGCTGAGATATTAATTCCTTTTGAATCTCCCGCCATCTTACCGGCGATTCTACAACACATACTGGTATCAGAGAATCATCCTTTCCAAATTCTATATCGAAATGAACATCCGGATGTGTTAATTTCAAACATCCCCCTCCCCTCTTTTACTGTGATTACAGTATAATTAACCGTTCATCACTCTGAATCACTTCACTTGTAACTTCCCCGACCAAAAGTTCCATTCGACCGTACTGTTTTTCGGTAATCGTCAACATTTGCACCAAACCTTCAGGAGGTTTGTTCTTGCGAACATTATCTTCAATCCTTTGAGCTATGCTGGTATTTAATGCTAACTTGCTATAGATTGACTCCTGTTGCATGACAAACCCACTCTTCAGCAAATATTTCCGAAATCTCGTGTATTCTCGTCGCTGCGCACTTGATAGTACAGGAAGGTCGAACATTACTATCACTCTCATGTACCTATAACTCATAAGAATAAAAGGAAAGCTGCGCAATGTCCGACTCATTCAAAGCATCGAATACGCTCTTAACGTATTGCTTGATCGCATTTAGGATGACAAAATGTTTGCCTTCCATTATTATTTCCTCATTTAGCAAAGCAACTAATTTCATTTTTTGTTCATGCTCAAATTCTATTGGTCTCATTTCACATACCTTTCGATCGACAAGCACACGATACGGTTCCATTAAATCTGAGCCCAAGTTAAATTGGTTAAACATATTATCATGGAATAACCCCAACTGCGTAATGTATCCATTCATTACAATTTCACGATTAATTGCAGAAAGCATCAGTGAATATCCATAATTCAATGCTGCATTAATCGGGCAATCTTGACTCCGTGAGAAATCCATGCCAAACAATGCGTTAAAATATACTTTTGCAGCATGACCTTCACGATTAGTGGCATCATTCCATTGTATCTGTTGAACATAGTCTCTCAGCAACGCAGCTTCCGTATTCTTCCCCCTTTCCAGCAAGAATTCCGCCTGCTTATTTATTTTCTCACGAACAATTTCCGTCCACACAGCTTCCTTCACCGACTGTGGCCACGTAATTTGTGTACGGATTTTATTGCTTGTATCATGTGAGCCATAATACGAAATCAACTCCGAGGATGGATTTCGCTTATGGTCACAAAATATCACTTTCACCTTCTGTCTCATTAATTCCGCCAACAATCCAACTGTCAGTGATACAGAAGTAGATTCCACAAGCAGAAGTGCTATTTCTGAAATATGTATCTTCTGCGTTTTCATCTCACTCCGTACCACTAAATATTGCAATTGCAAGTCCAACTTTGCCGTGTTGTGCACGACAACAATCCGCCAACTCATATCATTTTTAGATCAATCACTTGTTCGTAGAAACCTGTAATTGATTGGTTAATAATGTGCACATTGCTTAATCCTGATATATCAAATCCCATAATTAAAATTCCAGCATGTCCCGGTCCGTTTATTAATTTTAAATTAGCTGACTGACTGGCACATTGAAATAAGTGTAAAATTTCCATTAATACAATACATTTTTCCTCTGCTGATAATTCAACAAATATAATTTTTCCGTTTTTTAGTTTAGGTACTTGTGCTGACAAGCGTTTTTCATAAACTGCGTATTCCAATTTACTTACCAAAATGTCGAACAACTCTTCAAACATCTCTTCTGTTGGTCTATTTTTTTCTGAAAGTACTGCTTCTTTATTTTCCTTATAATCAAAGCAATATTTACTAATCACCTTAATTATCTTTTCCATCTTATACGGTACAACAAGCTGATTAGCCCCTTTAAATAATAAACCATTAGAACTTCTTCCCGACAAATGCATCTTAAACCCATCCACGTCAAATAGCGTATTAATCTTTATCTTAGGTATTCGCACGTCTGGATTCACAAGGCCAAGTTCCTCCTCACAATATCGTCTACGAAGCTCCACAGATTCCTCTAAGCTTTTCGCCAAAAATACCGGCACGAACTCAATCGTTCTCTTTCTCTCTCCCTTCTTACCATCGGATTCCACCAGCATAAAATAAGCACCACTCGCCTTATTATACGCTCCATATTTCTCGATCGACTGGAGTCTCTCATCGGCACCTCCCTTGATCGGTATCTGTCCTTTCCCTTTCTTCAAAATATTTTGATCAAAAAGCCCTCCTTTCACTTCGTATGCTCTTCTGGTGAATAAAACATTATTCTTTCGCATCCATTTCTTCACAGTACATATTGTCCCGTTATCTCCAGGAATCCATGCTGTTTCATTTCCACGTTTTACCGTTTCATTCTCAAACATTTTCTTTAAGTTGTATGTACGTCCCGGATTGTTGCGCACAAACCAAGCCGCATCCTTTGTAAATTTTACATAGTATGTGTTGCCGACAACAATATTCAAATAGGCATCTTTGGCATGATGGAAATCATTCACCTCACGCACTTTGATCATGTCAAATTTATTCCTAAATTTACTAACTGCACGAGCTTTTGCATAAACGATTTCGGCATCAGGATATGCCTCTTCCAATAAATGCGCAACTGCTTTGGTACTCTGACGTGTCTCCACTAATTGTCTGGCAATAAAACCAGCCAACTCATCTTCACCAAATGGCTCTGTTCTTGTTAATCTCTTATATTTTTCTTTAGAGATCAGTCCCTTTTTCAACAGCGTGCTCCATAATGCTTTTCCGGCTTTTCGGTATTCCTCAGGGACCGGGAATGTATCTGTCTTTTTGCTATTTAAATCTCTTTTGACCAATACGCGGTTGTCTATACTATCGTCCATAACCTTCGATTGTGGATATATATGATCAATATCATATCGGTTTGTGAATAACTCATCCAAATCAATGGCATCTCCGGAATACATACATCTTCCCATCTGCGAATAATATAAGAAAAGTTTGTCACTGCGCAATGCATTGTCAGACTCCTTATTTGCCAGACGGTCGTATAATTCCGGTGCTTCCTTTTTGCAGGCTTTGTAAAGATCCAACAACTGGTTTCTTCTAGAAACTTTTCTCACGCCTTTTTCACCGGGCTCTCTTGCAACCTCGACAAAAATGCGTTTTGGTGCACCACCCATTATATTTGTAATTTCCCTTACAATTTTTATAGTTTGCCAAATTGGGCGCTTTACTGCAGGAGACACATAAAGCTCTTCAATGTCTTGATATTCTATCTCTCCTTTTTTCATCTGTCCGGCATTCCATTGCTCAATCTGCTTTGTATAATCGTATTTTCCACTTAAAAGTTTCATTAAGTTCTCATTCGTTTCCCAAAGCGCAGTGATGATATTCATCACTTCACCAGTCTCTTTATTGACTGATTCAATATTTTCCAAAAAGGTGCGCGACAATCTGCCCCACCCTGCATATTTTTTGTTGGCAAGCTGAGCAACCTGTTTGTCAGACAACATCGGATATTTTCTATGAATACGCTGTTTCAACATCTTTTGAGAATCTGCAAATAGCGTAATATCTCTGACGATATCCTCCTGTTCACTTTCCGAAAGGACCCCCGTTCCAACGATCTGCTTAAAATCATGATACGCTTTCAACGAACTCTTAAAATTCTGATCAAATCCGGATAGTTCTTGTTCTTTAGAAATTACGCCGTTGATTCTAAGGTAGTCCTTGACCTTTTTCCCTGTTACACGTTGGTATTTCTTGAAAACATTATTATAAATATCCTGCTTAAGTTCCGGAGCTATCAGTTCCCCATCAATGCGCAGATTATTTAGCTCGTTCAATACATTGAATTTCGCATACAACAATGATTCCTTCGGCAAAACATCCTCTCCGATCAGATACGTGCATTTATTCGTCATGCGTTCAATAAATTTCGTTGCACTTTCTTCCTCGTCAATCATTTCTGAAAAATTCCATGGATAAATTTTGCCTTCCTTTTTACGTACAGACCAGCTATGACCACCTTTATCTTGATGCGCCGTGTTCAAAGGTCCTACATAGTACGGAATGCGGAAGCGGAATATCTTTTGTATTTTTTCCACTGGCGTATAACCATCTTGATCTTTCTCCAACAAAAACGGATAGAATTTCTGTGCGTTGTCCAATATTGCATTCAATTCATTCTCATGCAATTGATAAGGAATAACTCCATTATCGCGAATCATTTGTTTTGGAAATAATGTTCCAAGATCCATCTCTGCTTTTAACTCATCGATTATCTCTTGCCCCATTTCATCCACAGACAGACGATCCAGCTGCTTTTTTAAGAATTTATAAAAATCTTCCTGTGAACATTTTTTCTCAATCGGCTGTTTTTTTCCATTTTTCTTTGCCATGCCAATATAAGCACTATAATTTGCCTCATTTTTCTCAGACACACCAAAAACAGCCTCGTAAACTTCTTTATCCATCCGAAGAAGCTGCTTCACTTTCCGCAGATCATCACGGTGTTTCTCATAGGTTTTAACTTTTGCTTCCGACAAAAAGCGCGCATCCCCCAGTATATCATGCAATACCGTCCAATCATACACACCCTTTGCTGCTGCTATAAGCAAAAATCGATCCGCCAATACAGACTCTATTTCTACCTCTTTTTCTTCATAACCATTATCAGAAAAGCATATTTTCGAGATTTCTTCTTTATCCAACTCCGGATCAGCAAAAATATCACTTAGCTTTACGGTGCAACCCGTAATTAAAGCTGCTATCGCTTTCTCCTGTTTTTGCTTCTGCTTATCCGTTCCTACTATGAGCTTGCTGACCTGCGTCTTTTTATCTGATTTTGTGCATTGAGCATCACTCATAATGTGTTCCAATTGAGTCAACACTTCTTCTTGCGTCAAAGATTTCAGATCAATCTCTTGTTCTTCAGCCTGCTGCACTAATGCCTCAATCGCTGTTGAAAATTCTTTTACTTCTGATAATTTCTTGCCCTCAAACAGAAAATGTCCTCTATGCTTAATAATGTGATGTAATGCCAAATAAAGCAATCGAATATCGGGCTTATCTGTTGTATTCGTTGCCAACGCATAGCGCAAGTGAAAAATTGTCGGATATTTCTTATAATAGTCTTTATCTGTAAACCCATCATCTGCAAACAGTGCATACGGCAGCTCCGGCATGTTTCCATTGATGTCTTTCTTATCCTCATGCCAATACTTACTCTCTTTCATCCGCTGATAGAATCCCATGTCTTTCTTGCTAATCTCTTCCGCAAAGATTTCCTGCAATAAATGTAATCGATTTTTACGGCGCTCTGTTCTTCTTCGAGATGTTCGAAAGATTCTTCTTTCTTCGGCTGTCTTAGCAGACTCAAACAGGCGAATTCCCCATAATGCCTTACCATGACGTTTGATAATATTGTACGTCGGATCCGTCACTGCCCATCCTACAGAACCGGTTCCCATATCCAATCCAATATAGTACTCTTCAAATTTTTTCATAAAATCCTCCTTTTTCTCTTGACATGTCGTAGTTTATGCTTTATTATTGATGTCAGTTAAGTACCATACGTATTAACTACATCATAAGTTCAAATAAAAATTTATTCAAATCGCCTTCGGGCATCACAGTGTGTGATTTAATTGAACTTTAGGAACTCGCCTCGGCGAGTTTTTTTGTTGCTTGTTCATACCAGATCATCTCCTCCCCATCACTTCAATCTAAGAATCAGCACTTGTTATCCTTCATAACCAATTCCATTTCCAGATCATCCGCAAAATATTGTCTCCTCATTCTTTGAATTTCCTTTTGTAGTTCACTGACAACTTCCTGCGGTGCAGCAATCTTAACCCCTTCTCCTAATCCTAACACCCATCCAAAAAAATTATTACTGACAACCACTTCAACTTTTGCTTGAAAGTGGTCCTCATCCACCGGACGAATTTTAACGTCTCTTCCAAATCTATCTATGATCACACCTATAAACTCATTTTGACAAAGCAGCGTGACCGATTCCTCTTTTCCCGAAAACATTCCAAAATGTTTCTCTGCGTAGTTTGCTATATTTCCCTGTGGAAATAACTTTTGACCTTTTCTTTTGCATTTCATCGGTTGAATACGTAACATCTTGTCGACTCGAAAATGCTTGACAAGCTCAGCCTTTGCGTCATATCCTACCATATAATAATTCTCATTATCCCAAATCAGCCCCCACGGAGATATTATGTATCTCTCTCCTTCGTGTCTTGGCTCCATCTCCTTTTTCAAATTCCACTGAAAATATTGAAATGAAATCATTACGTCTGCTGTAATTGCATTATGTATTTCATCTACATTATAGTAGATACTTTCGTTCATGGTTTTTATCCGACCGTGAACATATACCTGTTGATTTAACTGTTTCGCTTCGTATTGACTAACGTATCGTTCCAGTTTCTCTATAAGCTGGCTGGATTTCTTCTCTGTGATAAATTTAGAAGACTGTACCGCGTCTACCAAAAGTTTCAATTCTGCCAATTCCAAATTTCGATTTCCTACACAATAATATACATATCGTCCTATGTGCTTTTTTTCAATATCAATTCCAAACAATTGCAGAGCTTCTAAATCAGAATATATACTCTTTCTCTCTGCCGCAATGTCATACTTGGCCAACTCATTGATAATCTGCTCTACTTGTAAACCATGTTCATCATCCGTCAGTCGAAGCATAATCTTTGCTAAATACAACAATTTTAGCCTTTGATTCGGTCGTTTTGCCATTTACCCTCCCATCTCTTATACGCATACCTATCGTAGATTTCTTGGTACAAAATTTAACATTACTTGTCTTAGTGTGGATTCTCTACACATTCTTTTATGACATGCCACTATTATAGCACATTTATTGTCCCATAAAACGTACTAAATCGTATTTTTCAATAATTTAGGTTCTTTTTTTGATCGGTGATTTTTGATTTTGTATCCACAATTCGGACATTTTCTTACGGTATCCGAAATTTCCCGGTTGCATTCCGGGCAACTAATTAGTGCCATTTGCTTTTCATCCTTTCTCTTTTATCGTAATAGATAACATAACATTTTCTATTTTACGAAATCCTCTCATATGCAGTGCACCGCCCCGCCCACCTTTTGACTTTCTCCCTCAAACTTTGTATAGTATATATGTTGTGCCATCGGGCACACGTCACATTTTACGACTGCGAGGCATCAGCTTTTGATATACGCCCGGTTTCTTTAGAACAGGGGGGATGGTCGCTGGTTTTTTGCAGCAAAGCAAACATTGGAGGGTACCTATGAAATCTTTTGGTAGTGAGGGGATTTTATTCCCTGTATATTTTATTATGCTGGCTTTGGCCGTATATCTGAACGTGTTTACGGGTTCGGGTCTTGATATCGCCAACATTATCATTAATATTGGAATGTTTTTAATTGTCGGCGGGATTATTTTGTATTCTACGACACATTGTTTCATGCCTGCTAATCGGATGATGGCTAGCCTGCATCTTGCGGCACGCAACTTTCAGACTGACTTCAAACGTAAAGGCGATTATTTGTGGGATGATTATAAAGATAATCCAAAGCTCTTTGGTAACAAATTGGCAGATACACGTTTTCGTGAATATTGCGAGGAGCGCAGAAGATTAACAATGTTAGAGCGAAGTGCCCAATGCGATATTGATGATTATCTGAATGAATATTACATTGACAGCGTAATGAAATGTGGATTGATCAGCATTGTTCCCGGCGTAATGACCGGTCTAGGTATTTTGGGTACTTTTATCGGTCTGTCGTTTGGTCTTCAGAATTTTAATACCGGCAGTGCGTCCGCAATTACGGACAGCATTCCGCAGTTGATGAATGGTATCAAGATCGCGTTCCACACATCTATTTATGGTATGGTATTTTCTTTGGTATTTAACTTTGTTTACAAGAAAAACTTAGAAGATGCTTATAATGCCATGGACGATTTTTTGGACAGTTACCATAAATATGTCGCACCCCGTGCACAAAATAATGCGGCAAATATTTTCTTGGATTATCAAGCTTTGCAAATGATGCAGACGGAGAAGATGATGGAGAAATTTAGTGATGAAGTAGCTGATAAGATTGCTCGGGCACTCAGACAGTAACACCACTCGGTTCCGCGTACAGAAAAGAGGTTTATTATGCGCAGAAAAAAGAAAAGACATTTGGAGGAAACCAGTTATTGGCTTTCCTATTCCGATATGATGGCTGCTCTTTTGTTGATCTTTGTGTTGATCATTTCGTTTACAATGCTGCAATCGCAAAGACGTTATGAGCAAAAACAAGAGGAATTAAAGCAGCAGCAGGCTTTGGTTCAAAGCCAACAGGAACAACTGCAGGAGCAACAGGAACAGTTAGACAAATTGATCGGTATTCGAACGGAACTGATCGAGGCTCTCAAGAAAGAGTTTGACGGTACGGATCTCAGTGTGAAAGTTGATGAAAAGACCGGATCCATCGCGCTTGACTCAAGCATTTTGTTTGATTCCGGACAATTTGCGTTGAAAGCGTCGGGCGAAGAATTGCTGCAAAAGTTTTTACCAAAGTATATCGGCGTATTAACAGACAAGCAATTTAATGATTATATCTCAGAGATTATTATTGAAGGACACACAGATACACAGGGCGACTATTTATATAATCTGGAGCTGTCCCAAAAAAGAGCCTTGTCTGTCGCAACTTTCTGCTTAGATGAAAACAAGAAAGTGCTGTCGACTGCCAAGATCACGAAACTACGCAAAATTGTGACGGCAAACGGCAAGTCCTTTAGCAATCCTATATTGGATAAGGATGGCAAAGAAGATCAAAATGCATCTCGTCGCGTGGAATTTCTTTTCCGCCTGAAAGATGATGAAATGATAAATGATATCAGTGACATATTGAATAATTGATATTAGTGACAGGAGGAAAACATGGAAATTCATCCGATTGCCCGGATACACTCTGATTTTCCGGGAAAGTTTGGCATTCCACGACAGAGCGGTCTGGTTCCGGAGTTACGCAGCCGTATCATATTTGAACCGGAATACCGCAATCGCGATGCGATCCGCGGCTTGGAAGATTTTTCTCATTTATGGCTGATCTGGGAATTTTCAGAAACAATACGTGGGGAATGGTCACCTACCGTTCGTCCGCCCAAACTTGGCGGCAATAAGCGCATGGGAGTATTTGCAACGAGATCTCCATTTCGACCAAATTCACTGGCGCTTTCTTGTGTAGAATTACAGGACATTATTTTTTCAAAAGAAGATGGACCAATCCTGGAAATAACGGGTGCCGATCTCATGGACCGCACCCCGATCTATGATATAAAACCATATCTTCCGTATGCCGACTGTAAACCGCTGGCTACGGGTGGTTTTACAGACAGCGTAGAAGCTCATTTGCTGCGCGTAATACTTCCGGACAATGCGGGCCAAGTATTGCCTGCCGAAAAGCTTCTTTCTCTGGAAAAAGTGCTGGCTCAAGATCCTCGCCCTTCTTACCAAAACGATCCGGAACGCATCTATGCGTTTGAGTTCGCCGGCGTTACTGTCCGCTTTTTCGTACAGAATGACATTCTCACCGTAGTATCTATGAGTTAGCTGCCTATATACGCCAACTTCCCATACCTCAAATCCTCCACAACCACATATTGCTTATTATGTCAGAATACTTGCGCATGATTTCTGCTCATTATGTCAGCAATAAATATGTATTTTGCAGCCGACAAACTAACTTGTTCTGCCGGCAGCGAACTAAGATAATTGCCGCAGAACGCAACGTTTTTGTGTGATTTCTTATTTTGTTAGGTCTCTGATGAATACACGCCCGAAGGATTGTCTGAGTTGTCCCGGTTTAGCAAGGTATCATCCATTTTTGGACGGGACGCTTTCGCTACACTGCGCTACGTCACGTTACTTAATGTCTCTGAAATACGAGACATAAGTAACGACGAGCGCAAAGTCCCTTTCAAAAATGATGATTACCTTCCTTCCGGGACTGCAAGTTTCCGAAGGGCATGTAAATCAATCATCAGAGACAACAAAATCTAGAAATCACGAAAAACGAAAATGCGGCAAGGCAATTACTATAGTTCACTGCCGGCAGAAAGCGCTATGTTGTGTCTGCAAAATACTTAGCATTCTTTGACATAATAAGCAATATGTGGTTGTGCAATAACTTCCGGCATGGGAAGTTGGCGTTATTTATTTGCCCAAAGATAACAGTATGCTTGTGTTCTCGCCGCAAATCGTTCTGTCTTTAACAGATTCCGTACTTCTTCTTTGGTGTACCATCCTGCTTCAATTTCTTCCACATTAGATGTGCTTTGGCGGAATTCACCACGTGCTTTTCCGATGACACATACATTCATTTCATTGCTGAACCCAACCGCACTATAGCTGAGTCCTAACTCATCATTGATCTCATATAGTTCTAACCCCGTTTCTTCCCACAACTCGCGCTTCGCACTCTGCTCCGGCACCTCGCCGGGATCAATCAATCCCGCCGGGAAATTATAAACCCACGTACCTGCCGCCATACGGAATTCTTTGTTCAAAACGATTTTCTCCCCACTCTCATCAGTGACCATCAGCACAACTGCATCCGGCTTATTGCCACGAAGCTCTTCTCTTGTTTGAACATTACGGTTGCGGCTGATCATTTCATATATCTTTGTCGTATCATCTACCGTCTTATAAGTAATATCATAACGGGTAATAAATTTACCTTCTTCCTTTTTATCAATCTTCTCAAACTTCATTCTCTAAGTTCCTCCTGTTTTCATTTATATTCTCAAGCTTCTCATACCGGAAGTTTGCGTTATATTGGCGTTAGCGGAGTACAAATAGATACACTCCACAAATGCCGCCACCCAAAAGCATAGATAACAAAAATGCAGCAATAGACTGTTTGCGTTTATACAGCGAATACAATATTGGACAAAAGGCAAGAACATACAAAGCACATCCTATGAAACCATATATCCGCATAGCTTCGCCTTCCGCAACGTAATCAATAGACCCGGGTTCTTCCATAAGATTACCTGCTGTTAAGATACTGTATCCCAGCCAGATAAAACTAATGCATCCCCAAATTATCCCTAGCATTATAATTATGCTTCTTTTTGCAAAAATAGATATCTTTTTCATACGTTACATATACCCGCAGCCGTTTTTCATCGGATGTTCCTTCCCCGAAATATAATGTGCACGAAACGCCATATTGCATTCTCGCAATTCCATTTCCCCTTCAATATACGGTTCGTACATTTTTAGGATTCCTGCCGAACATCCATCACAGCCACCTGCATCACCGCCCACAGATTCTTCAATGATCGCCATTCTTTCTTCCTTTGTGGTATCTTTTATCAATAAACTTCTCATCGTCATACCTCCTGTCATTCCAGTAAATAGCGCATGATTTCTGCGCATAATAGCCACACCTATTGTAGCACTCTTTCGCCCTATAGTAAAAAGGAAAGTTGAGTAATTTTCAAAATGCTAGTATACTATACTATCGGGATGCAAAGCAGACACCCATCCCCCTATACAAATAAATAATCCAAACTTCACACATCCAAAGGGAATGCATCGTCACATATTGCTTATTACGTCTGTAATATACATACTATTTTGCAGCCGATAAACTAACTTATTCTGCCATCAAAGAACTAAGATAATTGTCGCAGAACGCAAAGTTTTTACATGATTTCTTATTTTGTTAGGCCTCTGATGTATACATGCCTGAAAGAGTGTCTGAGATGTCCCGGTTTAGCAAGGTATCATCCATTTTTGGACGGGACGCTTTCGCTACGATGCGCTACGTCGCGTTACTTAATGTCTCTGAAATACGAGACATAAGTAACGACGAGCGCAAAGTCCCTTTCAAAAATGATGAATACCTTGCTTCCGGGACTTCGAGTTCTCTGTAAGGCATGTAAATCATTCATCAGAGGCAACAAAATATAGAAATCACTCTAAAAACTAATTGCGGCAAGGCAATTACCGTAGTTCTCTGATGGCAGAAACCACTATGTTGTGGCTGCAAAATACTTCGTATTCTTTGACGTAATAAGCAATATGTGACGATATAGCAATTTTGGTTGTGTGAAGTTGAAGTAAGAAATAGAAAGAAGCGTAGGACGAACATGAATACTAAGACAAGCAAATATGAAATAGATATGTGTAATGGCTCAATATTGGATAAACTGGTTTCCTTTTCAATTCCGTTGATGCTGTCAGGAATTTTACAGTTATTATTTAATGCGGTAGATATTATCGTGGTTGGACAGTTTACGGGCAATGAAGCACTGGCGGCTGTTGGATCAACGACTGCGCTGATCAATGTATTTGTCAATCTTTTTATCGGGATTTCCTTGGGCGCAAGTGTATTAGCTGCAAGATTTTATGCGACCGGACAAGAGAAGGGAATGTCAGAAACCGTACATACATCCATTACGTTGGCTCTGATCAGTGGAATCGCAATGGGAATTATCGGAGTGATCGCTGCCAAAGGTGCGTTAAAACTGATGGACACTCCGGATAATGTATTAAACCTGTCCACACTTTATATGCGCATATATTTTATGGGAATGCCATTTTTTATGTTATACAATTACGGAGCGGCCATTTTAAGAGCGGTGGGTGATACCAAACGCCCTCTATTATTTTTGATTATTTCAGGTGCGACAAATGTGGTGTTAAATCTTCTTTTGGTGATTCAGTTTCATTTGGGTGTTGCCGGTGTTGCTATCGCAACGGTAATTTCTCAATGTATATCGTGCATTTTGGTATTACGCTGTCTATACCTTTCCGATGGAAGTTATCAGCTCCGCTTCAATAAATTAGGTATGAAAACGCGCTATGTAAAGCAAATATTCCAAATCGGTATTCCAGCCGGAATCCAAAGCACGATCATTAATTTTTCGAATGTTCTGCTTCAGTCCTCTGTCAACTCTTTTGGTTCTGTTGCAATGGCTGGCTACACTGCCGCCAATAATATTTTGGGATTTTTGTATGTATCTGTGAATTCCATTACACAGGCCTGCATGAGTTTTACAAGCCAAAATTATGGTGTACGTAAATTTAAGAGAATGGATAAAGTGTTATTAGAATGCTTAGGACTGACGGTAATTGTTGCTCTCGTTTTGGGTGGTGGATCCTATCTTTTCGGTGCGGAACTAATGCACATTTACACTAAGAGCACCAAGGTCATAGAGTGCGGTGTGGATATTATGTTATATACAACCGTCACATATTTCTTATGCGGTATCATGGATCTGCTGCCGGGAGCATTGCGAGGCATGGGGCATTCCACCGTGCCAATGATCCTTTCGGTGATTGGCACGGTAGGCACCAGAATTGTATGGATCTATGTCATTTTCCCATGCCATAGATCATTAGACTTTTTATTTATTTCCTACCCGGTGTCGTGGCTCCTAACCATTGTCATGCAGGTGATCTGTTTTTATTTCGTACGCAAAAAGGTGCATAATAGCTAGCTGCTCCACCCAGCTCCTGTTCAATCCTGAGAAGCCGGTTGTACTTTGCAACTCGCTCACTTCGGCTCGGTGCACCGGTTTTAATCTGTCCGCAATTCAAGGCAACTGCCAGATCTGCTATCGTCGTATCCTCTGTCTCTCCGGAACGGTGGGACATAATACTCGTATAACCAAACTGTTTGGCAAGCTTGATCGCTTCCATCGTTTCCGATAAGGTCCCGATCTGATTGAGCTTAATTAGGATTGAATTACCACAGCCTTCTGCAATTCCCTTTGCCAGCCGTTTCGTATTCGTGACAAACAGATCGTCCCCCACCAACTGTACTCGATCGCCGAGTTCCTGTGTCAATTTCTCCCAGCCAAGCCAATCCTCTTCATCCAGTGGATCTTCAATAGAAATGATAGGATATCGTTCCACTAATGACTTCCAATGCGCGATCAACTCCTCGGAGGAATATCTCACCCCGGATTTTGGAAGCAGATACATCCCCTTTTGATCACTTTTCCATTCACTTGCCGCTACATCAATAGCAATCCGGAAGTCTTTTTCCGGTTCGTACCCTGCCTCTTTGATTGCATCGAGAATACATTCTATTGCCTCTTCATCACTCTGCAAATTTGGCGCAAATCCACCCTCGTCACCAACAGAGGTTGCCAAACCTTTTCGTTTTAATAAGGCAGCCAATGCATGAAACACTTCTGCGCTCCAACGCAGCGCCTCGCGGAATGAGTCCGCTCCCACCGGCATGATCATAAACTCCTGTACATCTACTGTATTGGCCGCATGCGCACCACCGTTCAAAATGTTCATCATCGGCACAGGCAGTTTTGTACCGGATACGCCACCCACGAAACGGTAAAGTGGCGTCTTTAACGATTGTGCGGCTGCTTTTGCCGTTGCAATAGAAACCGCCAAGATCGCATTCGCTCCAAGCACGGATTTGTCTGCTGTGCCATCTTTACGCAGCATTACTTGATCGACCGCATACGTATCAGACGCGTCCATTCCACGCAAAATACCATTGATAACGTGATTAATATTATCAACCGCCTGCAGCACACCTTTCCCACCATACCGTGTATGATCTCCATCCCGAAGTTCCAATGCCTCAAATTCTCCGGTAGATGCACCACTCGGCGCAGCCGCCCGTCCTATCGTTCCATCCTGCAGAGTCACTTCTGCCTCTACGGTTGGATTCCCTCTAGAATCCAAAATTTCTCTGCCTGTAACACGTTCAATCTGCAATTGTTTAAGCACACTGATCACCATACCTTTCTTACATTCTATTTTTGATCAGTGTTTCCATTATTTATCATTCTATACAGATTCTCATCAAAAAGCCGCCTTATAGATCTCCAGCAACTGCTCCTCGCTTAATGGAATATAATTGTTTTTCAAAAGTCGCAGCTGCGTATTTGCAACATCTTTCGCAAATACCGGAAGATCTTCTTCTTTTACACCAAAGTTCTTTAATGGCTCGCTCTGCAGCACATCATCCATCAGCGCATATAACTTGTCTAGTGCTTCCGTCTGATCTACGCCCAAAGTCTCTGCGATAACCGCCTCGAGATCATTAATTCGCCCTGTCGGTTTGATCTCTTTATATTTTTTCATAACAGAGGCAAACATAAGCTGGTTCGACTGACCATGCGGAATATGATAGACCGAACCAAGTGGATATGCACACGCATGCACTGCAGCACATCCGGCGTATCCAAACCCAAGGCCTGCCCAGTTGGATGCTTTCAAGAATTCTGCTGCGTATTCTTTCCACGCATCTCCACCTCCTGCTGCAACTGCTTTCGACCAACAGAAAAGAATTGTCTTTAATGCTTCTGTCGAAAAAACTCTGGAAATGCTGCATCCGTTTGGACTAAGGAACGACTCTACGCTATGTACCATTGCATCGATCGAAGATGTTGCAAAAATCTTGTACGGAAGGGACGTAAGCAGATTTGTGATCAATACTGCTTTGTCCGGCAGCATCGCATTCGAGGCAAGACCCATTTTTACGCCTTTGCTAACACGATTGATGACAGATATATTCGTAACCTCACTTCCGGTTCCGCAGGTTGTTGGAATGATAATAAGTGGATGTATTTGTTTCAAGGTGTCCACATTATCGTACAGATCATCTACGGTATCGTCCGGGCCGGCAACTGCGATCACTTTCGCAATATCAATTACTGTGCCACCGCCGACTGCAATGATCCGATCATATTTTTTGTCTCGAAGGGCATTGAGAATTGCGTCGACATCTCCATCGGTCGGTTCCCCCTTGCTGTATTTTTCACGAAATAATGTCTGTACCCCGGTATTTAACTCTGCAATATAATCCTGATATGTATGCTCACCGCACAACACCAGATCATCCGATCCCAAATCGGCATCAGCCGCAAACTCAGCAAATGTATCAAATTCCTCAATTTCTGTTTTTATCGAAAATCCTTTCATCGTAACCCTCCATTTCTATCTGCACCTACATACAAAAGGTATTTTAGCACTGTCTGCGCCTCATACTGCAGCATCTACAGTATCTTCCGCCGCTACATATTTCTGCTCGACAATATCAATGATCAGCTCCGCTGTCTTTTCCCAGCCAAGAAGACTGCTGTCGATCAATATATTTCTTGTGTGACGATCGCCACGTTTCTTGCCGGTAATGTAAGCATGACGAGCGTGCTGTGCCTTCTCAACCTCTTCCCACTTCGCAGTTGCTTTTCGTTCATTCATCCCCTCTTTCGCCATAACAGCAGCAACTTCTGCTTTTTCCGGCGCATAGACAAAGACATTTAAGACGTCTTCTCTATCCCGCAAAATATAATCACTGCTTCGACCAACGATAACGCAGGAAGATTTCTCCGCAAAATCATGAATTGCCTGAAACTGTGCATCAATGACTCGATTTGACAAGTTCGCATAGCGAACACCATAAGAAGTATCAAAGCCATAACGAACGCCGATCTTGGCATCTGCCTCCTCGACCAATCCTTTGGCAACACCAATCCTCTCTACGACCTTATCCACCAAGTCTCTATCATAGTACTCTATTCCAAAATGATCGGCAACCATTTTGGCGATTTCCGGACCGCCGCTTCCGTATTCACAGCCAACTGTTACAACAAAATGTTTGCCCGTATATTTCTTGGTCTGCTGTTCTGCTGTCTTATCTGCAGCATCTGCGGTACTCGTTTCACTTACAATAAAAATGTCACGGCCAAATTCGGCACCGTACTTGCTCTTAGAATAAAAGTAAAAGAACACACCAAGTGCAAGCCAAGCTCCTACAACGATCCATTCCTGCCATACAAGTGCGGCTGAAAAAGATGCCGGAATGATGTACAACAACGTCATAAAGGCTGCCATGGCAACTGCCATTACGCCAACAAATTTGCCCGCTTTTGCCTTGTACGGTCTATCCATGTCCGGCTTGGTCTTTCGCAAAATGCAAAACGAAATGGATACGAACATATACGCAATAACACAGCCAAACGATGCAGCATCGACAAGCCATACAAGAACACCTCTACCAAAGAATGGTGCAATACAGCAGGCAATTCCGCAAAGAATAATTGCTGCTTCCGGTGTTTTATTTTTGCCAAGTTTACCAAACATTTTTGGGATCATCAGCGACTCACCCATAGAATACAGCGCACGGCTTCCACCCATCAAGAATGAGTTCCAAGAGGTAATGATACCGCACAGACCACCAATAATGAGAACCTTGCCCATGAGTGGTGTATGAAATGCGATCTCGATCGCTTTGGCAGAAACAAGCCCATTCTGTGAAGCCATCTCCTTTGCAATGGCACTGCCCGGCATGATATAGCACACAGCAAAAATGATAAGCAGATACCAGGCAACTGCCAAAAAGATGGACAATAACATGATCTTTCCAATCTTTTTGTATGGAACATTAATTTCTTCTGCCGCCTGCGGAATAACATCAAAACCAATAAACAGGAACGGTGTCATACATGCAACCTTGAATACACTTCCCAGTGTGTTACCGGTAGATGCCTGCCACATCTGACCGGTCACGTTTCCACTATCGCCATTGATTGCAGAGCCAACAACCAAGAGGATTCCGGCAATTGCAATGATCGCCGTAAGAATCGTCTGCAAAACAGCTGCTGTCTTGGCACCTTTAATATTGATCAATGTGATCAATATTGCAACACCTACACCTAACAAAATCGTTGTAAGATAAATGTCTTTGCCAGCGATGGTGTATAAATATACCTGATTAAATTTTGGAAATAAGTATGTAATTACGGTTGGGAGCGCTGTTGCCTCAAAGGCTGCTGTCGCAACATAGCCCAATATGATCATCCACGTACATACGAACGATCCTGTCGGTCCCATCGCACGATAACTAAATACATGCTCGCCACCACACTGCGGCATTGCTGATGTCAATTCTGCATAAGTAAGTCCGACAAAAAATACCATCAGACCACCAATCAACATTGCGATGATCGATCCCATAAATCCCGATGTTGTGATCCAATCGCCTGAGTTAATGACCCAGCCCCAGCCTATCATGGCGCCGAAGGCGATAACGAGGATGTCCCACGATCCCATTACCTTATCAAATTTTGAATTCTGCTCCATAACATTTCCTCCATTTTTTTCTTAAGACGAGTAAGTCATCATTTTTCGCGATAACCTGTTCATCTATAATGTGATTTCCCTGTTCAAAAAAAGATGTCAGGGCGCAGTTGTTGTGCGTCCCCTGACATCTTCGTCAAGTTTAGGTTATGTAACCGGCTTTATGCAATTGCTTCTTTAATAGCTTCCTCAAAGATCTCAAGACCTTTTTCCATCTGCTCATCTGTCATTGTAAGCGGTGCTAAGAAGCGGATTGTATTACTTGCAAATCCACAGCTTTCCAGCAGCAGACCTTTCTGCATTGCATTTCTGACAATGTCTGCAACCAGCTTTGTTGCCGGCTCTTTTGTCTCTCTATCGGTAACGAACTCGATGCCGATCATTGCGCCAAGACCTCTGACATCACCAATTACATCGTATTTATCTTTCAATGCATTGTATCTGTTCATAACTACATCACCAATATGTCTTGCCTTAGCTGCATAATCGTCTCTCTGCATAATATCCATGACTGCCAATGCAGAAGCACACGCAAGTGGGTTACCACAAAAAGTACCACCAATCGTGCCTGCCGGTGCTGCATCCATTACCTCCGCTCTCGCTGTGATTGCAGAAATCGGAAGTCCGCCGCCTAATGATTTGGCAGTAGCGATAATATCCGGTGCTGCACCAGCCTCCTTCCAATATTCAGAAGCATAATACTTACCGGTTCTGCAGTTACCGCACTGCACTTCATCTGCGATCAGTAAAATGCCATTCTCATCACAGATTTTACGAATTGCTTTGACCCAAGCGATCGGAGCCGGAATAAATCCGCCCTCACCCTGTAACGGCTCAACAAGCATACATGCAATTTCATTGGCAGGTGCACCCTCATCAAAAATCTTATTCAGCTCATCAATATAATACTGAATTGCCTCTTCCTCAGTGTATCCTTTCGGTGCACGGTATAAATAAGGATATGGTGCACGGTAAATGCTTGATGGGAAAGGTCCCATGCCAACTGCATAGGTTTTCTTGGCAGTCAGTGCCATTGTAAGATTGGTTCTTCCGTGGAATGCACCGGTAAAGCAGATCACGCCGTTTCTCTTTGTATATGCCTTGGCGATCTTGATCGCATTCTCGTCACACTCTGCACCAGAGTTGGCAAAATAGGTTTTCATCGTATCACCTTTACAAGGCATGATCTTATTTAATCTCTCGGCAAGTGCTACATATCCGTCATGCACATACACATTAAAAATTGTATGGAAATATTTATCTGCCTGTGCTTTGACTGCATCGATTACTTCCTGATTTGAATAACCAATATTTAACACACCAACACCGCCGACCCAGTCGAGAATCTTGTTGCCATCCAAATCTTCAAACATAGCGCCTGCGCCCTGCTTGATGCAGATTGGATAAGTGTTTCCACAAAGCGCCTGTGGAATTGCTGCATTTCTACGATCAAGGAGTTCCTTGGACTTTGGTCCCGGTACCTGCTCTGTTACAATTTCCGGTAATGCCTTTGATAAATCTTTTGTTGTCATATGTTTGTCCTCCTATGCCATAAATTTGAAACACAGGCTTCCTCGCATCATCACTTGGATGCCTGTTCTGCAAACAAAAAGACGCCAAAAAAGTAAAATACTTTTTTGACGCCTTTGTCATTGCTTTATTTTTTATTCTGCAAACATTATAACAACTTTGGCATGCAATACAATGTACTTGCTGTACCAAATATTTTGTGCACGGTGCACAATTGCCGCTCACTACCTCTGCATATTACGATAATTTCTTATCATAAAGGCCAGCTTAAGTAATAGACACGTGTCAATATCGTTGATCTGGCGGCCGAGGATCTCCTGAATCTTCCTCAGACGATAGTTCAAAGTGTTACGGTGGATATACATTGCTTCTGCCGTGTCCTTCGCATTACAGTTATGGTTGATATACTTTTCAAGTGTCTCGCATAGATTACCCTGATTAACTTCATCTGCACGAAGCAGCTTTCCAATATTTTTTTCAACAAACTCATCCAAAAATCGACTGTCCGTAATCTTAGATATCATCGTGTAAATACCCTGATCTTTATAAAAAAAGACCGATTCTTCCCGTCCGGACATATTCGCAAGTTTAATCGCGGTAGCCGCTTCATTTCGGCTCACCCTCACATCTTCCAAATATCCTGTACTGTTTCCTACGCCGACAACCAGCCTGGTCGCACAGTCTTTCTCGGTAAGCTGCGTAATCTTTGCGAGAATTTTCTTTAACAGCTTATCACTCACATCATACGCCGGCACAAGTGCCAAGACCGTACCGGCCTGCAACTGCGTCAATATATTTTGAGACAGATAATGTGAAAACTCTGTACGAATGATCCCACGTATCGCTTGTCCGATCGTAAACGAATCGTCTTTATCCCGTTCCTTAAAAAAAGCAAATTCGATCACTCGAAATTCTCCGGACAGATCCACATTCAAATATCTTGCCTGTGCAAAAACATCTTCTTTGTTCAGATGCTCTGCGTCCAAAATAGAGGTGAATAATTGCTCCTCTGCATTTTTGTTATTTTCTTCCAGCACTAACCTCTTGCATATGATCTGACTCAGATCCACCAAAGGGAAACGCATTGGCAGCTCAAACAATGGTAATCGATGTTCGTCGCAATATTGTACCAATTCTTCCGAAATCTGTCCTTCGTTAATTCCCACTGCTGCAATATCATATTCCTGCATTTTTGCAATGAGTTCTTTCAATTTAAGGCTATCATCCGTAAGATCCCGATTGGTTAGCACGACAAATTCACTGCCATGAATATAGCTCTCCATACGATACTCACTCTTTACACATTGCAAACAATCCGCAAAGTATATCCAACGGATCGGATGCATCAGGCCTTCTTCACCCGCCCGTAAGTTTAATGTTTCCCTTAACTCCGGAATCTCCATCATGTCTATACAGTTCATTATGCTGTCCCCTTTTTTGACCAAGTCAGCAAATAGCTGCTCGCTGTCCCTTGGCATCCAAGGCAGTAAACAGCTGCTTTTCTCTTATTTCACCTTACTCAGTGAACATCTGCACCCAGTAATAAGAATACATATCGTTTGGAACGATCACCAGACCAACACCGATCTTCTTAAACCTGTTATTCATGATGTTTTCTTTGTGCCCCGGAGAATTCATCCAAGAATCCATAACAGCTGCCGCACTTCTCTGACCGGCTGCAATATTTTCCCCGCTGGCCGTTGGTGTTATCTTGTACTTTTCAAAAATCGTAAAACAAGATGTGCCATTCGGACGAGTATGCGAAAATGACTTTGTAAGTTCCTTTGCTCTGTCCTGTGCCGCTTTCATAAGTTTCTCATCCATTGTCAATGCTTCAAGCCCTTTTTTCTTGCGGTTTTTATTGACAATAGAAATCACCTTCTTTTGAAGAGAAATATCTGAAGTTGTGTTCTTTTTGCCCGCTGTCTTCGCGTTTTTCTTCGCTGCCTGCTTTTTCGTGACGATCACTTTACATTTTAGCGTTTTCCCTTTTACTTTAGCAGTCACCACTGCTTTCCCAGCCTTTTTGCCGGTTACTTTACCTTTCGCATTGACCGTTGCAACAGATTTTTTTGAAGATTTCCATTTTACCTTCTTCTTCGTTCCGCGCACTTTTAACGTGACAGACTTTCCTACTGCGATCTTCGCTGTCTTCTTATTTAGCTTGATCGCGGATGCTGCGTCTGCCACCCCACTATACAACGCACTGCCTGCTAATACTGCTGCCATCAATAATGCCATGGCTTTCTTATTCTTATACTGTTTCATAATAATCCTCCATTCTGCGATTCTTTCCCTGCTTACTGTCAACTCACCTCGCTGACAGGATATCTATGTATTGATACAATTATGACATAGATATAACGTAAATTTTAATGGTGTCCGTACATAAAGTCAACCATAATCCCCTGTTGGGAATCATTTTCCTGAAAGGATCGACCGGTTGCAAGAAATTCATCGGACATTTATAATGACTATATGTACGAGATTCTTATATACTATACTGTATAGTATAATATCGCAGGAGTTACTCATTGTAATTACGATGTCAAACACCAGATTCAAACCTTTTGACACTGTAATCTCATTGTACAAATAAGCTGAAACATCGGCTTTTCTGTGCAAAACAAATAAGAAAGTGTAGAGGAAATTATGCATTACCACAATCCATTTCATCAAAAAAGGCATACCACAAAAGCATCTCATGGTATAAAGTTTGTTACTTCAATCACTACGACCATTGCGCTGATCTTGGTCTGTGCGCTGGCAGTTTCGCAGATCATTCCGACAGACCGAACGGATCGATCTGCCAAAGTCGCACAGGGTAAAACAACCAGATCAAAAAAGCCTGTGAAAACGACATTTACCCCGGCTTCCGGTGAATTTCGCGGCGTATGGATCTCTTTTCAGGATATTGGAGAAAAGCGCTACACCAAAAAGCAGTTTGAGAATTTCATCAACAAGACGTTTGATAACTGCAAAAAAAATGGATTTAACGCCGTGATCGTTCATGTTCGTCCATTTGCCGATGCCTTGTATCCGTCCAGCTATTTTCCATGGTCTCGCTATGTATCCGGAAAAGCCGGGAAACATCCGGGATTCGATCCGCTCTCCTATGCGGTCAGCGCGGCACATAAGCGGGGCTTAGCTTTCCATGCATGGATCAACCCTTATCGCATTGCCAGCAATACGACCAACGTATATAAACTCCCGAAAAAATCCATTGCCAGAAAATGGGCTGTTTCCAAGAAAGCTTCCAAACGCCGCAATGTATTAAAATGGGATGGGAAACTGTACTTTAACCCGGCTTCCAAAGATGTTCAAAATCTTGTTTGCAATGGTGTCCGTGAGATCGTGCGCGATTATGCTGTAGACGGCATTCATTTTGACGATTATTTTTATCCGAATCTGGGTGCGAAATACAAAAAGGTATTTGACTACAAAGAATACAAAGCATACGCAAAACGCTGCAAAAAGAAACACAAGAAAAAAGTTTCGATCGTAACTTGGCGCAGAAACAACGTATCCAACATGTTAAAACGCGTTCGAACCATCGTACATAGATTGGATAATAATTGCGTATTTGGCATCAGCCCGGCAGGCAATATCCGTAATTTATATGCGAAAAATAATTATTACGCAGATGTCAAAAAATGGATGCGTTCTTCCAAATATATTGATTATATCTGCCCACAGATTTACTGGACATTCAGTCAAAAGACTTGTCCTTTCCGCAAAACCACAAACAAATGGCTCGCGATACCACGCGCAAAATCCGTAAAAGTATATGTCGGTCTGGGCGGTTACCGCGCCGGCATCTCTAAACGGGAGGCAAAATTAGGAGCGGACGCAGAGTGGGGCACAAGCCGCACTAATCTCAAACGCCAGCTCCTATACTTACGCTCACAAAACGGTTGTGGCGGTTTTATGTTGTTCTCTTATTCCGATTTGATCCGCAAATCGGCACGCTCAGAAATGAAGCGGTTTACAAAATTGCTGAAAACTGTACCTTCAAATGCTGTAGGACCAACTGCGACGCCAACGGCAGCTCCAACCACTGTACCGACGGCAGTACCAACAGGAACTCCAACAGATGCTCCAACGGACAGCTCAATGGCAGCTCCAACAGAAACTCCAGCGGCAGCTCCAACAAACTCACCGACCGTTACCGGCAACTGATCCCGGACCGCGCATTGGAACCGTTACCGGCATCAATCCCGGACCGCACGGTGAAACCGTTACTTAACAGCTAACTCCGCAGGCGGCTTTGCCAGTATGTTGTGCACCGGAATAACACTTACAATTGCATTTACCAGCATAATTGCCGCTATCAACGTTATCGCGCCCCACCATGGAAAGCTTAGATTCATTCCAAGGGATGGCACGGATGCGGCGAACTTCATAACACCTGTCGTGACCACAACCCCGGGAAGTGTCGTATAGCAATTGATCAGCAGCATTTCAAGTATAAAAGAACGGATAATACTTGCCTTGGAAATTCCAAGCAGGCGATACACCGTCAACTCCTCCATTCGTGATGATGCATTGGAGCGGATCGTATAATAAATGATCAACACAGACAAGATGACAGCAATCATTGCAAACAATGCCTTGCTTCTCGTCTTGTCTTTCATTTTGTTCCGATAGGCTTTCACTTGTTGCTCTGCCGGAATCGTCACTTTGACCCGAAACATTTTTTGATACGGTTTCAGTTCACTTTGCAATTGCTTTACCAGCTCTTCCCGCTGCTCCAAATCATCAACATAATATTTTATCTTCTGCATTCCCACTGCCAACTGGTCTGCTAACTGTTTACCGGCGGCATCTGTCAAAACATAATCAACATCACAGGAATTGTCAAATCCACCCACTACAATGTAATTTTCTCCTGCATTACTAACCGGTTCCTCTTCGTAAAACACGGAACTGTTACCAAGCTGTTGCACCGGATATTCTTTCTGGTTTCCCTGAAATTCCTGATAACTTTTGATCTGATCATATTTTGACTGCGGAACCAGCATCTGATCATCCTGCAAGGTTACATTATCGTACTTACCCGGATACATCTTCTGCAGCTCTGATAATGACATGACCGAATAGGAACTCGCAACCATTCCTAGCAGCTTTGATTGACTGCAGTAAATGGACGCCTCGTTGTTGCCACTAATGCCAACTACCGTCAGATCTTTGCTGAATGTGTTAATAGAAAGTGTCTCTCCTAACAACTCCTTTGCGGACGCATATTGACCGGCAATAGCCGTGTCACTTTTCAAGAAACGATCCGCAACCAGCTTATCGATAACAATCTCATCCGATTTCTTTGGAAGCCGTCCATATAACAGATCTTTCTTCGTAACTTTCGATATGTCCACATAGGAAAAGTCGCGGATCACCTGGCTGCTCCCCCGCATCTGATATAACGTATCTGCTTGTATCACCAGGTCACGCGCTGTATCGTAAAACATCATATCCTTACGTTTCCCTTTCGAAAGCACCTTATTATAGCACTCCTGCATGGTATCACCAACGGCATATTCTTCTGCCGGAGAAGCCAGTTTCATCTCCACCTGTACATAATGTGAATCATCCTTCACAATCTCTTCCCGATGCACCGTAACTGCTGTGATCAAGTCCGATATCGTCAGCGAAAGCATGATTGCTGTTATTAAAAGGATGACAACGATAAATGCCTGCTTTTTCCCCAACAACTTCAAATTTTCTAGTGTCATTCGCCAGGTTGCTTTCCAGGACAACCCGGATTTTTTACTCATTTCCAATGGAGATAATTCATATGAGAAGTTCTCAACATCTTCCATCTCCAGTTTTGGTCTTGGCTCATCAAAAATTTCACATCCGGCTTCTTCCCCCGCAAAGATCACATCACTTGCCATGTCACTCCGAATATAAAGTTTCCCACTTTTCCATGCCATTTTTAATCGAATAGGTTCCTCTTTGCTGTCCGCATTTTGGTACACTTCAATTTCATTTTCATCGCTTTGCATGGCCTGACATGTGAGCTCCGGCAAATAAATATTACCATCGTCAGATCGTTCATAACTGCTGCCGGAATGATTATCGTAATCTTTTGTAATCTCTCCATCCTTGATCTCTAGAATACGATCCGCAAAAAACTCAGCAATACGGCGCTCGTGCGATACTAAAATAACCAGACATTCCTTGGAAATCGCACGCAATATACTCATTGTACGTATTGTATTTTCCTCGTCCAGATTGCCGGTCGGCTCATCTGCCAATATGATCTGCGGTGATTTCACAAGTGCCCGGGCAATAGATACCCTCTGCTGCTGTCCACCCGACAATTTGGATACCAGCTTCTTTTTGTAACGTCCTATGCCAAGCTGCTCCAATACATACGATACTCTCTCATCTTTTTCCTTATCCGTCAGATCATAATGACTAAGTGCAAGCTTTACATTATAAGCAACCGTGTAATCCTGCAGCAATTGGAAAATATAGCCAAATTTTTCACAACGCAAATGCTCAATTTTCTTTGGCTCGTACTTCTTTAATATTGTTTCGTCTACGGTAAGTGTTCCTCCCTGAAACACATCCAATCCACCAACGGTATTTAATAACGTGGTTTTTCCGGAACCGCTTTCCCCCAAAATACATACCAAACCTGTCTGTGGCAGCTCCAATGTAATATCATTCAATACATGAAGCTCACTTCGTTTACCGCGGTTAAAATATTTCTGTAAATGTTCTATCTTGATCATTCGCTCACCTTCCCTTTTAACAAATGATTAAACGCTGCTACCATCACCATCGCAGCCACATAATTGTACATAAAGTACGCTAGGTACCCGGGCCATTCATAATAGTAGAGCATAGCACGCAGCGCCGGCACAAAGATTCCAACTACATTCATCACTACCGCAACCACGATAATAGCAGTAATACTGTATCGACGCATCTCCATATAATTGATCTTGCCGATCAATTTTGTGGACATACCCATGAATTTTAAGATTTTCTGGTCTTTGATCTGAATCTTAAATATAGAACGTAAGATCAATATCTCAGCAGCCATCATCACTAATAGTATTGCCACTGCAATGCCGATCGTCCTTAAACGTTCCTGTACCAGATCTGAATCGTATTTATCTGCGCCAAAACGCAGTGTACTCACAGCCTCATACCCGGCTTTATCCAATGCCTTTAACACATGATCCATTTTGGCATAACTTGTAATATATACCGATGCCTGCCTGCTGTCGGTGCGATAATACTTCTCATAAATATCCTGAGAAACCTCTGCAAAATTTGCCCCACAGCCATTTATCTTCTCACCGGTTTCTACATTCTCGATCTGTTTGACATCCTTGCTTTTCATATCCTTGTCATACTGATCAATATGCAATAAACCGGACTGACCTAAAAGAGTCAAGTCATTATCTTCTGCCCGATACACCGCTGCTTCATATGCACCTGATACACAAAGTTCGTTATCCTTCTTCACGATATCGCCAACAATCGGCCACAATGCTGCCTGTCCCTGATATTTGCCAAGTTTTTGATTATAGGCATATTCATAGAATACTTTGCCACCGGTTACGGTACTTTGCAGCATTGTACATATCTCCGGCGAAAAGTACACCTGTTTATCCTTATTTTTTAACAGTCCGCTTACTTTCATCTTCCGCTGTATATAATTCTCCGTTGATGACCAAAGCACATCGCTTGTATAGAAAAATGTAATCGTATCACCAACCTTATATTTTCCCCGATCGTACAGTACAACTTCATCGATCTTCTTTGGCAGACTGCCCTTTGCGAGATCCGATTTCTTTAAGCAGGAAGACGATCGCATGTATTGATCTTTCTTGACGTATTCAACGTTCTGCGAGTCATACATCCACCCTTCATCGCTCGTACTCATCCTATTATAGCCGTACTCCTGTCTATAATCTTTTCCTTCCTCAAAATAATAATTGATATCATTCACAATATCGTACTGATCCACCGAAACGACGTGCTTCATTTTGGTGAGTCGGTCAATATCCTTTTTCGTCATAAACTTTTGATCTTTGCGTCTAAGTGAAATGCGCTTATCGTCTTTGCGCGCAAAGGATGTTGCCGAATACTCTTTGGTGTAAATATCATCTGCATTCATTAGCAACTGCCCGATAAATAAAAACGATACGATAGCAGCAGCTAAGAAAAATCCCATAAACAATGCGATTTTTTCCGGCTGTCTCACTGCATTCATTCGCACAAAGATCCGCCCTATGGTATGATCGCGAAGTCGTTCCTCATTGCTTTCAGACTTTTTACCGGCTGACGTTTTCTCGTTGTTGTCCACATTCTCGGACATCTCCGGTTTCTGCTCTGTGTCCATATTTTCGGATACTTCCAACTTCTGATCTGTGTCCGTATTTTCGGATACGTCTGACTTCTGATCCGTGTCCATATTTTCGGATACGTCCAAGATCAATGATCCATCATGCAATCGCACTTTTCTGGTAACATATTTTTCTACCTGTTCATAATTGTGAGTTACCATTATAACCAAATGGTCTTGCGAAAGATCTCGAAGCAATTTCACGATCTGCGCTCCGGTTTCACTGTCCAAGTTACCGGTTGGCTCATCCGCCACAATAATATCCGTATCCTTTGCCAACGCACGAGCAATTGACAATCTCTGCTTTTGACCACTGGACAACTTAGACGCACGCTGGTCTCTCTGTGCACTCAGGCCTACCCGTTCCAAATAATGAATTGCCTTGTCTCCAGCTTCTTTCTCAGGCACTCCCATGATCAAAAGCGCACTGACAATATTTTCTTTGGCGGTATAATGACCGATCAAACTATAATCTTGAAAAACAAAGCCGATCTTAGTACGACGATATTCTTCCCAGTCATCTTCATCATACTGAAATGTCGGCTGTCCATCCACATAAAGCTCCCCATCATCAAACGTATCCATACCGCTAATGATCCTAAGCAATGTTGACTTTCCGCTGCCGCTTTCCCCTGTGATCGCAACAAATTCTCCCATGCGAAACTCCAGATTGATACCCTGCAATGCCTGTGTCACTGCTGTTTCGGAATAATAATACTTCGAAATATTTTGCAACTTAATTCTTACTTGCTGCATATTTCCCTCCTTTTTCACGTTGTACATACTTTGACTCCCAACATACTTTGACTCCCAAAAAAGCATATCATAAAAAAAGAGGCGAATCTTCCTGGAAAATTCTACCTCTACTAATATATTTTTTTCCGATTGTTGGAAATTTTACTGCAACATTCTATAATTATTGCTGTAATTTTACGTCCTGTCTTTGTTGATGAAACGCATCTGTCCTGCCTCTTCTCCATAACGCTTTGCAACAACTTCCAATCCCTGCAAATGACGACATTCAGAACATAGATTCCCGAAATCCAACGGCTTACCGCAGATCTGACAATACACCTGCGACACTGTTTTTCCATCTGTATTTTTGTACTGAATACGACCGTCACGGATCCATGCGCGTACCTTCGCATTGGAAATGCCAAAATGATCAGCCACTTGAGATTCATTCACATCATTTTTACGAATATAATCTTTCACTTCATTAAACAGATTCATTTCCATGCATGCCGGACATATATCTTTATTATATTTAGGATGTAATCTGCGTCCACACTGTTTACAGCTCTTTATCTCCGAATCCCCAAAACGATTTCTATCTACGATCATACTTTCCCTCCTCTTCTCATATTTCTGCAGCTGCCTTTATTCATAAAGCCGGCTGCCACGAACTTTCTGCTCTTATAAGAATAGCACTCTACGAAAATACCGTCAAGAAAGGATACGATCGAACCAGACTTCGTAAATTTGGAACATTGCTTGTCCAAGACCATCACGGATCCAAATAATCCCCCAAATTGCTATTTATTGTTGGAACAGGCTGTGGCGTTGTTGTGTTCTTACGTTTCGAGCTGCTGTCTGTTCCCTTATTTGAGGAAGAAGAATCGCTGTCTGTCCCGGCATTCCCGTTTGACGAATTCTTGGTCTGCGTATCATCATTCGACTGGTTATACTGCAGATTGGAAATCTGTTCACTATCCATATCATAAACATAACTTCCACTCACATCTACGCCATCTTCTGCTTCTGCCGCAAAATCAATCGTTAGCCTGCTCCCATTTTGTTCCGCGAGCTTGTACACCGCAATTGCTCCACTTTTAAACTGAATCTGTGTGTCATTATATTTGGCAAAGATACTGCTGAGAATATCATTACCGTCTTCCTGCCGGTACAGTTCCGTAGCTTTATCAACATCATACAGCACAAATGTCTGTGCTTTGGTGCCATTATAGATCAATACTGCATATCGTCCGGTCGAAGCATCAGATTGCGGCACCCACTTCAACTCGCAAAAATATCCCTTGACCTCGTTCATCTTTTTCTTGTTTTGGGACATCATGATCTGACCGATTTCCGGACTTCCGGTCGTGTCAGTGGTCGTCTGCACGCGCATACACTCGTTGCCATCGGCATCTTCCAAAGTCTCTGTCTTGCTGACGCCCGCTTCCTCTGTTCCCTGTGACGCCCTTCTATGCTGATTCAATTCATCAGACGATAATTTCTTTGCCAGGAACTTTGTTGCATCGCTGTCCCAAATATAGTACAGCTTTCCATCGGAGAGCTGCATATAAAACAAGTCCTTCACGTCCGATTCCTGACTCGGCTTCACAGACTGCATCGATGCCGCCTGTTCCCCATATACCGCCTCTGAGACGATCTGCAAACCGGTCTCCTGCATCTGAAACATTACGTACACATACGTCCGCAAGTTCTTAACCTGTTTTGCCGGCGCCGGCGTGACGTTCTCGGCGACCTTGCTTGACGCTGTTGCCTTAGCACTTTCGTCAGTCTTGCCAGCCGGTGTCGGCGTAACGTTCTCGGCGACCTTGCTTGACGCTGTTTTTGACTTGCTGTCCGTTTTGTTGGACAGCAATCTCCCGATCTGCTTTTGCTCTGTTGCATCCCACGCTCTCTGCTGTCCCAAAAGCAGTTCTTGAATCCCATCATTATTATAGTCACCGGTCTGCAGCTTCAATCCCTCCGGGAAATAAAGCGTATCCTTCGCAATCCCCTGCTCTCGAAACACTTTCTGCAGGTCAACAACTGCCAATTCACTGCCTGCTGCATCCGCAAGCTGCAGCTCGTAACTGTTTGCAAGGATCCTGCCGTTGGCTTCATTACGCTTATGCCGCAAGGAAACTGTCTGTTTCAGTCCACTTGGCGACAATACATCTGTCTGCGAAAGGATGAGATTCGTTTTTCTCGTGTCCTTATTTGCGGACAGTTTCTCACTCCCGGCATTCCACGTTCCTCCCGCCCATACATTTTGAACCGGACGTAACAAAAAAAGCCAGAAAAACATCAAAAGCAAAAGGATCACACTGGTCATTTTATAACACATTCGGTCGGATCCCTGATGCAGCAAACGCTGCGACCGTCTCTCTAAGTCTGTTTCAAAGCTTGCACACACAGTAAATGGCACACGGCTTTCCTGCGGTACAATGTTCAAAATCCCTTGTATATACGCATTCTTGTCTGCCGCACTGCATCTGTCCACGGCACATTCATCGCACGCCATCTGCTCATCCCGTCTAACCAAAAATACGGCAGCCCATACGCAAGGATCGTACCAATGCAAAAGCAGCGCCGTTACATAAAACGCATTCCAAAGATTGCTTCTGCGAGCACGTCGACACTCCATATGTGCTAATGTATATTTCGCCTCCTGCACATTCATCGTTTCCGGCAAAAACACGCGATTCACGAACAGACCTGTCATGACCGGCAATTCGACCGCTGACTGGTACAAAGTACCCTCCAGTCGTTTTTCCCGCATACGGATCGCGGAACGCACCTTTCCCGCCCGAATCACCAAAAGAACTACCAATAACAGCATTCCTGCAAAGTATCCTATCGCCATGATCCGATAGAGAGACGTTACTTGTATGTTCGCTTGCCATACATCGTGCAGACTGCGAAGCAGTCCGCCATGCTGCGCATCGATATCAAGTCCTACATCTGCTAAAAATCGATGGTAACTGCGATTCCACGCCGGAACAATACTAAACATACTGGAAATCTGGATTGGACACACGATCCGCAAAAAATACAACCGCCACAGCCATACCATATATTTCTTTGGCAGACCACTTATAACCACACGCAAAAACAGCAGCGGCAGGAACAAACTCACAGCCGCCGCTTCCATTGCGATCACAATATAAAAAAAGCGATATAAAAAAGCAAAGCCAGCGCTTTGCTTTGCAAGAATTGCTAAAGCAATTCTTGGCGATGTCGCGCTACACAACAGCAATTTCCTATTAATTAAAAAAGCAATTCCTGGCGATGACACGCTACACAACAGCAATTTCATATCAATTAAAATATCCAAGTGCATTACTATGCCTCCGCATTCACCTTCATTTTTTGTCCAATTACACATTATAAAGGGGTTTGCTGCAATACGCAAGACTGAACTTTGGTTGCAATTCCCATGCCAACGTGGTACATTTGAACTACCGCTTAAAACGATAACTAATTAATAATAAAAAATAAGGAGCGCTTATGAACGATTTATTTTTGAAAGTTGCTGCTGCAACGCCGGACATCCGTGTTGCAGATCCCGATTACAATACAGAGCAGATCATCGAATGTATGCAGAAAGCAAATACAGAGCATGCGAAGCTGTTGGTTTTGCCGGAACTTTGTCTGACCGGCTATACCTGTGGCGATCTCTTTTTACAAAAGGCGTTATTAGACGGTGCCATCTCCGGCCTGAACCGTATTCGGAAAGTGTCCGCTAATATGGATATGATGACCATTGTTGGTCTGCCTTTTTCTTATATGAACCGGCTATATAACGTAGCCGCTGTCGTATTCCATGGAGAAGTAATATGTCTGATCCCCAAAACTTTTATTCCGAATTATTCCGAATTTTATGAAGCAAGGCATTTTACAGCCGCCCCGAAAGAGGGCATTTTCCTTCATATGCCGGAACTTTGCGATGAGGAGGGATTAGATCTCATCTGGTTTGGCAGCAAGACCTTGTTTCAAGCAGATAATATGCCGGGATTGATCATTGGTGCGGAGATCTGCGAGGACTTATGGACTGCAGCGCCACCTTCTACCACACACGCTCTGCACGGTGCAACCGTCATTGTTAATCTGTCGGCCAGCGACGAAACAACCGGCAAAGATATCTATCGCCGTGAGTTGGTAACCGGACAGTCTGCCCGCCTTTTGTGTGCATATATTTATGCAGATGCAGGAGAAGGCGAATCCTCTACGGATCTTGTATTCGCCGGGCATAATCTGATCGCCGAAAACGGTACACTGCTCAACGAAAGCAAGCGTTTCCAAAACGGTATGATCCTGTCTGAGATCGATCTGGGGCGTTTAACCAGTGAGCGTAGACGCATTTCCACGTTTCCACAAATTGTTCCGGGCACCGACGAGTCAGAGAAAGATGCTTATCAGATTATTCATTTTACATTTCAGCAGGTGGAAGAGACAACACTCACAAGACATTATGAACGAACACCGTTTGTCCCGAACAGTAAGACAGACCGCGACCGTCGCTGCGATGAAATTTTACACATTCAGGCGATGGGACTCAAAAAAAGATTGGCGCATACCCATTGCACCAGCGCTGTGATCGGCATATCCGGCGGATTGGACTCAACTCTGGCTCTGTTAGTTACTGCGAAAGCCTTTGATCTGCTTGGACTTGACCGAAGTGGAATCGTTGCCGTCACGATGCCTTGTTTTGGCACAACCGACCGCACTTACCAAAACGCCTGCACACTCACAAAGCAGCTCGGCGCAACACTAAAAGAAGTCCCGATCCACGAAGCAGTTGAACTTCATTTTCGGGACATCGGACATGATCCGAGCAACCATGATGTTACGTATGAAAACTCACAGGCCAGACAGCGCACACTGATCTTAATGGATCTTGCCAACCAGTCAAACGGTATGGTGATCGGTACCGGTGACATGTCAGAACTGGCACTCGGCTGGGCGACTTACAACGGTGACCATATGTCCATGTATGGCGTCAACGCGTCCGTTCCAAAGACGTTGGTTCGTTATTTGGTATCCTATTATGCGGAAACAACGGAAGATCCTTCGCTGAAAGCTGTGTTATTAGATGTCTTAGATACCCCGGTAAGTCCGGAACTCCTGCCTCCAAAGGATGGCAAGATTGCTCAGAAAACAGAAAATATTGTAGGTCCTTATGAACTGCATGATTTCTTCTTGTATTATCTAATGCGTTTTGGATATACACCGACGAAAATCTTTCGTTTGGCAAAATATACATTTGTGGGAGAATACGATGATAAAACCATCTATAAATGGTTGAGAACATTTTATTGGCGTTTCTTCGCCCAGCAATTTAAGCGTTCCTGTCTGCCGGATGGGCCAAAGGTCGGCAGCGTTGCATTGTCACCGCGCGGCGACTGGCGTATGCCTAGTGATGCCTCCGCTGCTCTTTGGATGAAAGAATTGGATACGATCGAACAATCTCTTTGATGTTGTCAAAAACGTTCTAATGCCCGTGTCGGAATTTCATTGCCGGTGCGGGCATCTAATATGCTCTCTGTTTCGCTAAGTGCATTCTGATACCACATTGCTGCTTCCGCCAGATCCCCACACTCTTCAAAATAAGCTCCAAGTTCACAGCATAGCTCAGAAGTAGGTGCCGTCACTGCATCCCGCAATGCATATGCCAAAAAATGCGAAACATCTCCCTCCAAACGATAACCTCGTGCCAGCACACAGATTGCCTCTCGAAGCGCATCCTGTCCGCTGTCCGGATCCTCCATCACTCTTTGGAAAAATCCCTTCGCTCTGTTAAAATCGCTAGCGTCTCCACAGCGATACAATTCCATTGCATACATGTGGCGCAATTTGTCGGACAACAATTTCTCACGATCCGCTGCGGCTGCCAGTGCCTCTAGGTCTCTTTTGGCATGTCCGGGCGATGGTCTGTGCTGAATACGTATCTCACTGTCAAACACAACCGGCTCCAAACGTAACGTCTCATGAATCGGATCGATCCAAGTAAACGAACGCAGTCTCTTATATAATTTAGGGCGGTACTCCTCCGCAAAATTATATACGGTACTAAGTTCCGGCGGTGTGCAATACAGCATTTGCACAATCTCAACTTCAGGCAGCAATACCTTTTTGAGCTGCAATAACTTCTGCAGCTCTTCCGGCTCCAAATATTCATCGGCATCTGCCGTATAAATGTAATCACCGGTTGCCTTGGAAGCTGCATAGTTCCTTGCCTCTGCAAAGTTTCCTGTCCACGCAAAATCATAGATCTGATCGGTATACGCTGTGGCAATCTTTTTGGTTGCATCGGTAGATCCGGTATCCACTATAATGATCTCATCCATCGCTGATGCCATGGACTCCAAGCACCGATTCAAAACTGCCTCTTCATTTTTCACAATCATACAAAGGCTAAATTTCATGCACTTCTCCCCCTGGCACACACTACCGCAGCGTGTCTCATGCCCTGTTCCAATGCACACACTACCGCAGCGTGTCTCATGCCACATCCTGATACATCTTATTCTGTGTCGTCCCCGGTATCGCCTCCGACATCATCCGGCTGTGTATTATCGCTCGGCACATCACTTGGGTCATCATCAATAGTCGTTGGTGGTTCCGTTACCTCCGGCTCTGCCTTTGGTGTTGCCGTAACAACCGGCTTTTTGGTTGCTTTTGGCTTTGCCGTCTCCTCCGGTGTTTCTGTCTCACGCGCCTCAGGATCGATCGTTTCACGTGGTTTTGTCGAGTAACTTCCATCTTTCTTGTCTGACTTGCTGCTTGATGATTCCGATTCCACAAAATCCTTATTCTCCAGGCCGACATGAATCTCGTTCATAAAGTTTTCCCAAATTGTAAGCGGATACGTACTTCCGTACAGATCCTCTAATGTTCTTGGCGAATCATATCCCACCCATACCGTCGTTGTATAATATGGAGTAAATCCGCAGAACCATCCATCTTTTTTGTCGTTCGTCGTTCCCGTCTTACCGGCGCAAGACATATTGTTCAATTCATGTCCTGCTGCTGTACCACTTGTCAATACACCGGTCAAAATATCTGTCATGGAACGTGCTGCATTTTTATCATAGACTTTCGTTCCCTTCCGCTTGGTTCCGTTATTCTTCAAAATAACATTTCCCTCGGAATCTGTAATCTTCTTAATGCAGGTCGGCTCGCGGTAAACTCCATCATTTTCGATCGTCGCATACGCAGAAGCCATCTCGACCGTTGTCACGCCGTTCGTCAATCCACCAAGCGATGCAGACAGATAATAGTCATTGTCTACAATATTGGCAAAATGCATTTTGAGCGGATAACTAAGACCAACCTTCGGCGTAATTTCCTTAAAGATCTTCCAAGCGACAACGTTCTTGGACTTCTCTACGGCACGGCGCAACGTGATCTTTCCAAGATAGCTGTTGCCTGAGTTGCTAGGACCACCCTTAAACTTCGAATCGTCCACGATCGAATTCGGTGTATAGCCGCGTTCCAATGCAGGCGTATATACCGCTACCGGCTTAAAGCAGCTACCCGGCTGACGATAACTCTGGAAAGCTCGATTCAACGTATAACCCGTCGTTGATTTCTGCTTACGTCCACCGACAATTGCAACTACGAATCCCGTCTCATTGTCAATGCAAGTAGCCGCGCCCTGTAACTTGTAAGTACCATCCTTTGTTTTTTCCTTAAATCCCTTCAGGGCATCATTCACACTCGTCTGCAGTTTTTTCTGTCTGGAACGACTGAGTGATGTATAAATATGATAGCCTCCGGTATTCAACTGTGTTCTACACTCGTCGTACAGCGTATCGTACTCTTTTTGATAATTTTTGCGATCTGCGTCATTGGCAAATTCATAGCGGAACTCAAATCCGTGTTGCTGCATCAACGCTTTTGTCGCACAACTGATCGCATAGGTAGCCATATAGTCCTGACTCTTGATCGCCTCTGCCGGATCCAGGACAATCTCCGTATAAGAAGCATCGCTGTACTCTGCCTCCGTAATTTTCTTTTCCTGCAAAAGCTGTTTCAAAATACGGTCTTTACGCTTGATCGTATTGTCATAATGCTCCAACGGATTATACGTTTCCGGTCGGTTCGGGATCGAACACAAAAATGCCACCTCTGCAAGATTCAACTCCGAAGTTCCCTTGCTAAAGTAAGCTCTGCTGGCTGACTCGATACCGTACTTTGCATTCGCAAAACATACGTTATTAATGTAAAATTCCAAAATCTGGTCTTTGGTATATTTCTTCTCCAGCTCCATTGCGTAAAAAATTTCACGCACTTTTCGCTCATACGTTTTATCATCCGTCAAATAGATCTTACGGGCAAGCTGCTGCGTGATCGTACTTCCGCCTCGAGAAATCTTTTCATGGAACAAACGGCTCTTTACAAGCAGCACTGCCGCTTTCATAGTGGAGAGAATATTCACTCCGTCATGTTCATAAAAATCTCGATCTTCCGTCACGATAAAACAATCTTTCACCGATTGCGGAATTTGATCAAACGCCAAATAATAGGAATCTTTGTCTCCCCGCAACTTGGCGATCACTTTTTTATCTGCCGAATAAATAAAACTGGTCTCCGAAGAACGGAACGTTTCCGTCGTCGATGACTGCACATCCTGCTTTGCCTGATTGCGCCAACGCAACAGATCATCTCCAAATTTAACGTAAAAAACAATCATTACTGCCATGATGATCAATAATATAACAAGCAGTGCAATTTTCATCGCCAACCGAAGCTTCGGATGCTTTCGCTCTTTTTTGCGGTGTGAACTTTTGTCCCCCGCTACTCTAAATCCACTCATATCCTCCTCTTTCTGCGCAGTCTTATATCCACTTTTTGCGCCCCTTATTTTCTATATCACATTTAGCAATTTCCCCTTAATAACCCGCAGATCCACTCTTCTAGAGCTTTCCAGCTCGTCTCGCACGCTGATCTGCTCGCTTCTCCAAGAGGCTCATTATATGATATTTCGTACTTTTTACGGCATTATAATAGCATATTTCTATAAAAATTTCATCCTTTCCATAGCATTTCACAAAATTGTAAGATTCAGTCATGATCTCGTATGACATCTTTTTTAAGCCTTATTTCATAAATTCCATTAATAAGAACAAAGCCAGCGCTTTGCTTTGCAAGAATTGCTAAAGCAATTTTGGTGGTATAACGTAACAGCACGAGTAATTTCCTATTCCGTAATAAAAGCAGAGGATGTACTTTTAGTCACATCCTCTGCCAGTAGTTATACACTTTTTAGTTGTCAACTCATGTTTCAAGAAACATAGTAAACATTACTTGATGACTTTCACTTTTATTTTGTATCGCTTCTTCAAAAATTTACGTTCCTTATACATTTCTGAGTTCTTTGGCGTTTTTATGGTAATCTTGGAAAGGTTACACTTTAATCCACGATGATAAAATATGCTGTCAATGTACCACCCAAGATTTTTTATGCCTTTAGGAACCGTCACACTTCTCAATTTAGGACATTCGAAAAAAACATATTCTCCAAGTTTCTTGACTCCTTCCTTTAGCACCACTGTTTTTAACTTTTTGCAATATTGAAATGTTAGATCCAGTTCCACTTTTCCATATACGGTTATCTTCTTCAACGCAGAGTTATAAAATGCATACGACCCCAATTCTTTCAGTTTTCTAGGCATTCTAATGTAATTCAACGAGCAACACTCAAAAGCATTCTGTTCAATCACCTTTACCGTATCCGGCAGGATCACCTTTTTAAAGTTGGTGCAGAAAGAAAACGCAGATTCTGCTATCTTTGTTGTCCCCTTTTTTACTTTGACCGTTTTTGCCGTATACTTTCTTGGAACAGAAATTAATTTCTTTCCGTTCTTAGTATATAAAATCCCTTTATATGATTTTAACCATTTGTTGCCGGATGCTACGTCAAATTGCTTCAAATTCATCAAGAAAGACTGCATACCGGAACCATATCCTTCCTTCAAATAACCTCCGTCTGCATTGACTTTTTTTACTGTTTTTGGAATCTTTAAAACCTCAACTTTTGGTATTGGCCATTCTGGCAAATCCGCTGGTGCCTCTACCAATCTTCCATATACATCGCTCAATCGAACCTCTGTTACTGTTTTTCCATCAATTTTTTCCGGTATAGTAATGACTTTTTTGTCCATATTCATAGCAACAATAACTGCATGATTATCTTTCTCGGAATACCGATATATAAAGCCATCTTTTTCATCCCATTTACCTGTCATATCAGCATAAAGTTTAAAATATTTTTGTGTCAGTGTTGATTCCGTCTCATCCGCTTTTACAAGCGAATACTGATGAAACAATACCATAAAACTAAATAACATCATACATAAATAATATTTACATTTCATACGAATCCCTCCTGTTCAACTATACTTTTTGTTATCATGTTCCACATACTAATATTCCTAGTTTCAATCACAACGTGAATATGTTTTCCATGCCGAAGTTGTGCTGATAGACTTATCTAATTTTCTCGCATAAGTATATACCCTGTATAAGCAAATATCATTCTTTGGATTCTTCGAGTCATTTGCTCCAAAGCTGACCACGATCCCTTTCCTTACTCGTTTCTTTTTCATTTGCTTCTCCTTACCCATGTCACTTTTCACATGTAAAAATAGCTACTTTAGATACAAAAAATAATTCACTCTATACAGAACTTCCGTTAGTTACATCTTTAGTACACCATAGATTTTGTGCAGTGTCAACAATATCAGCGTAATCTTAATAATTCTTAAGAATTCGGACATATCTGATCATCTATATAAAAACCCCCTCGCCCCTTTTGAGATGCGAAATTGATGGATATCTGGTTGAAGATTCACAAAATACTCGCAAGGAAAATTCAAACCTTTTAACACCTTAATCATCATGAAAATGATTAAATAACTGAAACATTGAGAGCAAAACATATATCCAGAAAAAAGCACACATAAGCAAGCTGAATTTCTCAAAATCTTAATTCCAGTCAACTAACTACCTAAGAAACGCAAGCTGAATTTCCTAGAATTCTAATTCCAGTCACCCAATTCAATTCGTCCCTCCCCCTACTTCAATAACATAGTATAGTGGAAGAAGCTGCAGGGTATCTGCACGGAGAGACGCTGATGACCTCTACCTCATTGCAGGGATGGATGCTTGTGTGCTATCAGGGATTTCCATTAGGGTTTGCCAAAGCCACAAAAGGCACACTGAAAAATCATTATCCAAAAGGGTTGCGAACACAATATTAAGGAAGCGCACACCAAAAACAGAGCAAAACGCTGGTTTTGCTCTGTAGTTTGTTCGCTATTAGCACTTATTGCAAATGCTACTTGATGACTTTCACTTTTATCTTGTATCGTTTCTTCAAAAATTTACGTTCCTTATACATTTCTGAGTTCTTTGGTGTTTTTATGGTAATGTTGGAAAGGTTGCACTTTAATCCCCGATAATAAAATATGCTGTCAATGTACAACCAAAGATTTTTTATGCCTTTAGGAACCGTCACACTTCTCAGTTTCGGGCAACTAGTAAACACATATTCTCCAAGTTTCTTAACTCCTTTTTTTAGCACTACAGACTTTAACTTTTTGCAATCTGAAAATGTTTCATCCAATTCCACTTTTCCGTATATGGTTATCTTCTTCAAAGCAGATTCTTGAAATGCACTCCCGCCCAATTCTTTCAGTTTCCTAGGCATCCTAATGTAATTCAACGAACAGCGCACAAACGCACTCTGTCCAATCACCTTTACCGTATCCGGCAGGATCACCTTTTTAATGTTGGTGCAGAAGGAAAAAGCGAAATCTGCTATCTTTGTTGTTCCCTTTTTTACTTTGACCGTTTTTGCCATATACTTCCTTGGTACAAGAAGCAGTTTCTTTCCATTTTTCGTATACAACATTCCCTTGTATGACCTATACCACTTGTTAGCCGATGCCACGTTAAATTTCTTCAGATGTACCAGATAAGACTGCAGTTCTCCGCAATACCCTTCCGTCAGCCCTATTCCTGCATAAATATTTATAACCTTGACTGTCTTCGGAATACTCAAGTACTCAACCTTTGGAACCGGATTGTCCTCATGTTCTCCGTAAAATTCATCTCGAAAATAGTAATTTGAGCTACAGCTAAATACATCCATCAGTTCAATCTTCGTTACTGTTTTACCATTGATCTTCTCCGGTACGGCAACCTTTTTTTGTTCCATTGGTATCGCAACGATCGTTGCCGTATTCTTCTTATCCGAATAAAGATAAGTAAATCCGTCTTTCTGACCAAATTTACCATAATCCTCCGCAAATTCGGTAAAATATCTTTCACACAGTTTTACGTATCTGTCATCCGCATTTGCCGTTGTCGACTTCGAAAATATTGTTACGATACACAATAGTATCATCACTGCATAATACCTGCTTTTCATAATAATCACCTGTCCTTTCCTGCATCTCCGCCACATAATTACTGACTGTTACTGATAACTTTATTTCATAATAAATCAACCATCTCCCCGCGAATATGTTCGCCATGTGGATGTTGGTGCAAATGACGTATCCAACTTTCTTGCATATGTATAAATCCTAAACATGCATATATTATTTTTCCGGGAACCACTGTATCATATGTCCCGCCGAAATTATTAAATACATTATGGTCAAACTTATTATGAATGTAATAATAATCTTTCAGCAATCCTGTAACCACAACCTTGGCACCATGGGTATATCTTCTTCCACTTGAGCCCGGTTTATCCGCATAATTTTGATGTGATTTCTTTTTTCTTCCGGAATCCGCCACGTTATCATCCAAAGCCGAATATGTCATTCCTGTCGT